>NZ_JBSFUB010000031.1:0-69715 GCF_053591575.1 Streptomyces altiplanensis
CGCTGTCCGCCGAGCCCTTCCCCTTCTCCCAGTTCAGCGCCGACGCCACCGCGCTCTACCGGTACCGGGCGGAGCAGGCATGAGCAGCGAGACCAAGCACCCTGCGGCAGACGCCGCCTCTGGTCCGGCGCAGCGGCCCGCCGAAGCCGCGACGAACGCGGCGGTGAGCGCCGACGCCGTGCCGGGCGACTGGCGGATGACCCGCGTCCTGTGGCCGTTCATGCTCGCCTCGGCCGTGGGCCTGGTGCCTTTCACCATCTACAGCACCTTCCTCGTCCCCATCGCGGACACGGCCGACGGCAGCGTCGCCGCCCTGGGCCAACTGCGCGGCCTGGGCGGACTCGCCGCCCTGGCCGTGGGCATGGCGCTCGCACCGCTGATCGACCGCGTCCGCAAGGAATGGGCGGCCGCGGGCGGACTCGCCGTACTGGCGCTGTCAGCCGCCTTCGGCGCCACCGGCGAGTTCCTCCTGCTGACTGCCTTCTGCCTGCTGGTCGGCGCCGGTACCGCCGTGCTCAATCCGGCGCTGACGGCAGCCGCGGCCGACCGCTTCGACAACGACGCGGCCGCGGGCCGCGCGGCGACCCTCATCACCGCCACCCAGTCGCTCACCGCACTCCTCGCCGCGCCACTCGTGGCACTGCCCGCCCTGCTGTGGGGCTGGCAGGGCGACCTGTGGGCCATCGCCGCCATCGCCGCCGTACTGGCTCTGTACTTCGTCGTGCGAGGCCGCCGCTCCCAGCGCGCCGGGCACACAGCGGACCGGGACGCGGAGAAGGCGACGCGGCCGGGATACCTGGCGTCGTTCAAGTCGCTCGGCGCCCTGCCCGGGGTGGTCCCGCTCCTCTGCGTGGCCATGCTGAGAACGGCGGCGTTCATGGGGTATCTCGCGTACCTCGCCGCCTTCTACGACGAGCGCTTCGGCCTGGACCCCGGCCTCTTCGCCGGACGGCTGCTGAGCGCCGAGCGGCCGGCGGTCTCCAGTGAGCGGCTGATGACGCTGGGCCTGCTGGTGGCGCTGTCGGCTCTCGTAGGAGTCTTCTTCACCCACTCACTGTTCCTGGCGCTGCCGTTGACCGCACTCATCGGCGCAGGTCACGCGACGGTGGCCGCCTGCGTCACCACGCTGCTGGTGCGCTGCTGCGGCTCCCTGCGGGGCACGGCGCTGAGCCTCAACGCCGCCGGAATGAGCTTCGGCGTCTTCCTCGGCGCCGGCCTCGGTGGCGTCGGTCTCGCTGCCGGCGGGCATCCGGGCACCGCCGCGGCACTGGGGGCACTGACCCTCGCGGCGCTCGTCCTCGCCCGCGCGGTGGCACGCTCCGCCCCTGCCGGTGAGTGAAGAAGCCGCCAGTGCACCGGGGCGTCGACGCGGGAGCGAGCACCCGCCCTGGACTTCCGCACCGCCTGCCCCGCCGGGGCCTCCGCCTTCGTCCTCATCGGCCGCGAGGCGTTACGCCGCCTGCTCGCCCGCCGCGGGATCACCTTCCGGCGGACCAAGAGGTGGAAGGAGTCCCCGGGCCCCGGACGCGACGCCAAGCCCGACCGGGTCGAACACGTCATGGAGCTCTTCCGGGGCCGGGTGTTCGCGTCCGACGAGTTCGGTCCACTGGGCATCCGCCCGGCCCGGCGGTGCCCGGTCTCCGTGATCCTGGGCAACCGGTCGGCGCACAAGGGCGCCGGTATCCGCCGCTGGGCAAAGAAACACAACGTCGAACCGTGCTTGACTCCGGCCTGCGCTTCATGGGCCGACCCGGTCGAAGCCCACTTCGGACCGTTGCGTCGGTTCACCATCGCCGACTCCGACCACCCCCACCGCACTGTGCGGACCAGGACCCTGCACGTCTGTTGTCTGCGCCGGCGCAACGCCAACGCCCGCCACCGCGGACGTCCTGGCCGCCGAACGCAAGGGCCGCGTCCGCATCCGAAGCGAGAAAGGCATCCGCCGGGGCGGACGCCCCCTCACACTCACAACCGCAGCCTGAAAGCCTGCTCCCGAGCCTGCGGCGCGGAGATCAAGGGCCTTTGCCGAGGGCCGGGCCGAGCTCCCGCACCAGGGCGCGTATCGAGTCGTGATCGATCCGCGGGAGTCGCTCTCGCCCCGGGTCCGGTCGCCTGCCGGGAAACCTCTCCTGCGCGACCTGCGATGATGACGCCATGCTGCAGGTCTGTCTCAACGGCGCTCGTAGCCGCGCCGAGTGTTCTCAACTCCCGTTGACCGGCGACGAGCTGGCGGCGGCTGCCCGTGAGGCTGTCGCCGCCGGCGCCGAGGACATCCATCTGCACCCCAAGGACCGCGACGGCCGGGACACACTGGAAGCCGCCGCCGTCGCCGCCGCTGTCAGCGCGGTACGGGCCGGTGTCCCGGGTGTCTCCGTGGGGGTCACCACGGGCGCCTGGGCCACAGCGGACCCTCGGGCCCGTGCCGCGCAGGTCCGAGCCTGGACCGTGCTGCCCGACCACGCTTCCGTCAACTGGCACGAGGACGGCGCCGCCCATGTCGCCACTGCCCTGCTGGACCGGGGAATCGGGATCGAAGCCGGCATCTACTCCGGAACCACCGCGGCACAGCGGTTCCTGGACTGGCCCGAATCCCACCGAGTCCTGCGCGTCCTGGCCGAGATCACCGAGACCACCCCGCAGGCTGCGCTCCGTGCCGCAGCCGGCCTGCTGGACGAACTCGAATCGGCTGCCGCGCCGATCCTCCTGCACGGCGAAGAGGCCGCCGCCTGGCCCATCCTCCGACTCGCGGCCACTCGCCGCCTGGACACCCGCGTCGGTCTGGAAGACGTGCTCCACCTTCCCGATGGCACCGCCGCCCAGAGCAACGCCGCTCTCGTCCGCGTAGCACGCGAGACCATCCGGCGCGCAGGCTGGGCGCACTCTGACGAGTCGTGATCACGCGCTCCGCGTGAGGTCCTTGGTCCAGATCATGGAGGCGCGCAGACGGAGGCCGGTGCCGTGGCTGACAGACCTACTGCCCCTGGAGCTCTTCTTCGTTCGGTCGGCAACTTGGTCCTTCTCCTCGGGGATGACTGCTTTGACGCGGCGTTTGCGCAGGTGATCCCGGTTGCCGCGGGACAAGTAGACCTTGTCTCCGGCGACGGCGTCCGGATGGGCGCGGAAGCGGCCGACGGACCCGTACCTCGTTGAAGACGTCCTGGCCCAGCCAACCGTCCAGCAGCTCCACACCTTCAACTGCGAAGAGCCCCTTTCCCCTCACCGCGTCAGCTGCTGCGCCCGATCGCCTTGGCTTGGCTGCGCGCCCAGCTCGCAACAACCGCGCCGATGGCGAGGGCAACAAAGTGGACGGTGATGCCGGCCGCGAATCCGCCGGGCAACCAGCCGAGCAGGCCGGCGTTGCCGTGGTCGACGAGCTGACGGACCGCTCCCTGCCCCCCAGGACGAGGAGAGCCACACCGAGAACCTGAAAAGCGTCGTACTTCATGAGACGCCCTCCGAAGCTCAAGCCGTCGCTGCCACGGCAGAAGCGCCGCAAAGAGCGGTGGTGAACCAGGTGTAGACGGGAGCGAGTGCCGGTGATGCGGGCCATCCGTTGATCGTCGCCAGGAGCTGCCAGTAACGCTTGGCGTGGGGGTCAGCGGTCATCTGCAGGCGGGCGAGGAGCCAGCGGCGCAGATCGCCGTCGCCGGCACGCTCGAATGCGTGGCCGTAGAGACCGCTCAGTGAGTCGGTGAGGGGTGCGGTTTTGGCGGAGGCGGGGAGGATGCCGGCGGATGCAGCTTCGTCGATTCGATCACGCATCGCTTGGTCGAGGCCGTCGTGCAGGCCGTTGACGTCCTGCGGGGCAGGTTCTTCCGCCTGCTCCTCGGCTGTGCGCCGTACGGCGGTACGGAAGTCCGCGTTCTGGCAGAGTTCGGCGAGTTTCACCCAGGCTCCGACCTGTTCGGGCGTGGAATCGTCGGGGAGTTCGGGCAGGGCGGACCGCATCAGGCTCACGAACTCGGGGTTGGTTTCGAGGCCCTCGAAGGCGTCGTCGATGAAGTCGGACACCAGTCGGCGTTGTTCGGACTGGGAGAGCGTGGCGAGTCGGTGCATCAGGTCCATCTCCATGGTGGTGGGGCAGCCTCTGGCGACTGCGCGTAGCACTGCCCGGCGCAGGCGGAGGGTCTGAATCTGTACGTCCAGGGCGTCGGCGTGTGCTTCGGCGACTTCCGGTATGGATGCCTCCCGGTCGAGCACCTTGCGGACCGTCGTCAGGTCCAGCCCGAGATCACGCAGCGTGCGGGCCAGTTCCAGACGTGCGAGTGCGACGCCGCCGCCATCCGCACCCACGCCCGCTACGACGAGGCCACCAAGGAGTGGGTGCTCAACGGCACCAAGACTTGGGCCTGGTTCTCGGCGGCAAGGACACGCTCGACCAGCGCCTGGCCACGGCCCGCGAAGGCACCCGTGTCCGCGTCCCCGCCGCCATGGCCACCTTCGAGCTGCCCCGGCCCGGCATCGGCGCGATGGCCGTCGGTGTGCCAACAGCCGTATATCTCGGATACGGCATCGTGGATCCCTCTGGACTTGACGGTGTTGGAAACCTGCGGGTGGGCTCAGGTCATGGGCCACAGCCCGTGGTAGTGGCCCGGACCGTCAATGGTCCCCTTTACTGCGACAACCCGACCGAGCACGGGATGATCGGCTGCCCTTCGGCTTGAAGATCACTGCCGGGGACCCTGGCGACGTACAGACGGCCTGGATTGGAAAAATTTGATCTCGCCTCTCACTGGGCGAGGGCGCCCTCCGCCCAGCGGGCGGCCGCCGACTGGACGGGCGTGGTCCCAGCCAGGGCACGGAACTCTCGGTTGAGGTGGGCCTGGTCGTAAAAGCCGCAGGCGGCGGTCACCTCGCTGAGATCCGCGTCTCCGCGGCTGAGCAGCCGCACGGCACGGTCGAAGCGCAGCACCCGGGCGGACATCTTGGGCGTCAGCCCGATCTGCTGGGTAAAGCGCCGAACCAGGTGGCCATGACTCCAACCCACTTCGGCGGCGATCCGGCGGATCGGGATCGCCCCGGCCTCACGGGTCAACAGCCGCCAAGCATGGCTCACCTCGGGCGCGGGGTCCGGGCCCCGCTCAAGTCGGGCCAGCAACACGAAATCCAGCAGATCGAACCGGGCCGACCAGTCGCCGGTGGCCGCCAGTTGCTCCACCAGCACGCCGGCCTCGGGGCCTAGGACGTCACAAAGTTCGACCACCCTGTTGGTCAACTCGCTCATCGGCACGGCGAACAGTCGATAGGCGCCCAACGGTGTCAACTCAAGCCGGATCGCCTCCTGCCCGCCCGGATGATCACACACCCGGGGCCCGTCCTCCAGGCCCGCGATGAGCGAACCGATCACGCCGCTGGACGAGCTCACCTCATGCAGCTGACGGATCTGTGTGAACGGCTCCCCCAGACTGATCACCACGACAGCTCGGCCCGCGGGAACCAGCCGAACCCGATATGGCGAGGCCACGGCTTCCCCATAGCCCACATAGCTGTGCACGTACGGGCGTAACCCAGGGGGCCAAGGCCGGGTCACCCGCCACCATCCACCCACCCGAGTCATCTCGACCCCCCGACCGGCCGCACCCCTGCCTCCGGTACCCCGCATATCCCTCTTCCCTCCCGTGACGGCTACCGCCCAAGCACCAGCCCATACCTTAACGACCGGCACGCCACGGCCCATTCGGCACTTCCCGGCGGGACAACCACCTCTCCGGGGCACAGCCCAGCCGCAAAGCCGTTGGGTGCAGTTCCTGGCTCGTACAAGGTCTTCGTAGCCGGTGATCGTCCGGAGGTCGTCGTTCGCGGGTCGTTGGAAGCTTCGGCGGGAGTGAGCGACGAGGACGACGCGCTTGTGGAGCAATTGGATACCGGCCCGGCCCGTCATCTGGTACTTGACCAGCTTCAGGTCCGTGACCCGGCCCTCCGCCGCCCCTGAGCTGTGCGGAAGGGTGACTCCGGCCCGCACCGCGTCGAGGTCGTCGAGCAGACCGGCGGCATGGCGGGTGAGCTGGGCGATCCCGTCCACCTTGACCTGGGTGATCCGGCGGTCGAGCAGATCGCCGCGCTTCTTCACGAGGACGTCCGCGAAGGAACGGATGCGGTTGTGGTGAATGGTCAGCTCCGGGCAGCGTTCCCGCAGGGGCTTGAGGAAGATGTGCTGGTCCTCGTCGAGACGGTCCGGGCGGGACATCAGCAACCGGGAGACTGTGAAGGCGCTGCGGGCCGGTGCCGACGGGGGCAGACCGGCATCCAGAGCGTCGCGTTGAGTTGAGAGGACGCACGGAGCCGCGTGCGGCGACTTCCCAGAGCGGGCAGGCAGACGCGACCTCCTCGAAGTGATCACGCCCACGGCATGCGCGAGGAGCTCAACAGCTGGTCACACCAGGGCCTTGACCTGCACGAACCACGATGAAACTTCCTCGGTGCGAAGCGAGGTCAAATTTGTCCAAGCCAGGCCGTCCGCAGGTCGATAGGGTCCTGGCAGTGATCTTCGGGTGCAGGGTAATTGCCGGTCCGATGCCTGGTTGGCGCGCCCCTGGGAAGAGTGCGACCTGCGCGGTGGTGCAGGAGACGATCTTGCCTCTCGGGTGTGCTTGCCCCGCTGGCGCCTTGGTGTGAGTGGGGCGTGTGAGGCGATGGCCCCTATGCCACCCGGCAGGACATCGCCCGGGGAAAGGCGGGCAGGCGTGGCGGAGTACGGGGGCGTCGCCCGGTGTGGGCATGTTGTTGTGGCCGCCACCTCGTATCGATCCAAGTCCCTTGCTTCGTAGGGCCGTTGCGCGCCCCCGCGATCGGCGCGACAACCTTGATTCCAGGAGGCCGCCGTGACGTTTTCCGACAACGAGATCAGCGCGAACCCACCACCGCCACCCCGCCCCTACGTTCGACTGATGACCGCGATCGGTGCGATCGGGCTGGTGGCCGCGGTGGCCGGCGCGATCGTCGGGCTCACTACCGATCCCGCGTTCTCGCTGCCGGAGAGGATGCCGACACTGCCCTCGCGGCCGGGCACACCCGGCGGCTTCCCGACCGGATTTCCCACCGACCTTCCAACGGGTTTACCCACCGACATGCCTGACCTTCCGACGGACTTCCCCACCGACATGCCTGACCTTCCGACGAACTTCCCCACCGGATTCCCGACCGACATGCCCACCGACTGGCCCGGAGATACCCCATGACGACGGCCTTCCCACCAGTCACCCCACCGCCGGGACCGCCCCCGGGGTTCCCGCCGAAGCCTCCGTCGCGGATGCGCCGCCCGCGCGGCGTCGCGGCGGCGATCATGCTCGCCCTCATGCTCTCCGTGAGCTACGGCATCGCTCAGATCCTCTACTGGCAACAGCCCGAGATCACCTCGCCGTTGCCCTGGATGCGGGTATGGCTGCTGCCCGAGACGGAACCGTTCAAGGTAACCCGGGTGCTGCTCATCGTCGGGTGGGCGGTCACCACGCTCCTGGCTCTGGTGCTTGTGCTGAACCGGCGAGCGGCTTTGCCCTCCGCTCTCCTCACTGACCCGCCTCCCGGCCCTCCCCCCGCCGACCCCGTCGGCGGTAACGAGCGATCCCGCGCCCGCACCGTGCGTGCCTGTCAGTTAGGCATCCTGGGTGCCCTCGTGCTGCCCTACTCCTGGATGGCGCTGGACGCGCTCGTTGAGTACCCGCTCACGCTGCTTGTCTGTCTGCCGACGACGACCGCCGCGCTGCTGATCCTTCACCGGGTGCAGCTCTATCGCCGGATGCCCGTGCGGCTGTTGCTCATCGGGTTCGGTTGGGGTGTGCTTGTCGGCGACGGGTTCGGCTCGGTCATGGTCACCTGGTTTCAGCGGTACGCGGCCGGCTATCTCCTCGACTGGCAGTACCCGCGCGACATGATTCGCCGGCTCTACACCCTGCTCGCCCTCAACACCGGGCTCTTCTCCGAACTCGGCAAGGCGGTCGGAGTCGCGGTCCTGTTCCTCCTGTTCCGGCGCCACATCGACAACGTGGTGTCCGGCGTCGTCATCGGCGCGGCAGTCGGCCTCGGCGCCAACCTTCCCGAGACCGTCCGCTACATGGCCCTGATCGACCCCGGCCAGGAATCCACCCAGTTCTGGATGCGTCAGGTGGTGGGTCTGCCGGCGGCGCATGTGGCGTTCACGGCGGTGGTCGGCGCCGGATTCGGGGCGGCGCGCCAGCTTTCCGGGCGCCGCGACCGGCTGCTGGTCGCCGCCAGCGGCCTGGTCGCGGCGGTCGGCGGGCGCTTCGCAGCAGCCTCCATGGATCCCCAACTCGGCAAATGGAAAGAGGAGTTGTTCTCCGACAACCAGACGCTGATCCTGCTGCTCGGCGTGCCCCTCACCATGGTCCTCACCTCCGGCCTGTACGTCGTTGTGTACATGGTGATCCTGCGGCGTGGCCTCACGACACAGGCCGCCGAACTCGCCCCCGCCCTGCGCGCCGAGGCGGACACCGGCAGCGGCACGATCACCGCCCCGGAGGTCGAGTTGCTGCTCTCGCCACGTCGGCGCTTTCTGCTGGAACTACGTGTGTGGCGCCGCGACGGAACGGCGGGGCTGCGCCTGCTGACACGGCTCCATCAGGCACAGCTCGCCCTGGCCTGCGCGCGACCTTCCACTCCCGAGCTGCACCAACTTCGCCACCGGATATGTGCGTTGAAGGGGCTACCCAAGATCACCGATGCCCCCAGCACTCCCGGTGTCCCCTCGGCCGCCCCGGCACGGCCGGCCGTTCCACCGACGCAGGAGGTGCTGTCGTGACGCGCTTCCGGCGCTCCCAGGTTGCTGTACGACTCTCCGCCGTGGCCGCCGCTGCTGTGCTGTTCGTGCTCGGCGTCCCTGCGCCCGCGTCGGCGCAGTGCTCGAACCCCAACTTCCCCAGCAGCCGCGTGTTTCCCACCGACAAGTGCCCGGAGGGCGTCGCGACCACCGCCTCGGCCACGGTCTGGTGCCTGCTCGCCATCGCATTCGTGCTGTGGCTGGTGCTCGCACTGTCCCGGCACCGTCCCGGGACAAACGCCGATCTGGAGTTGATCGACGCGGTGTTCAGCCAAGTGGAGACAGACGGCGGGCCGGCAGCTCGGGGGGAAGCGGTCTCCGAGCCCACCCTCGCCCTCGGCCCGCGCACCGCGGCCACCGGGCACACCGCGACGCTTCCGGCACCCCCGTCCACCGCGCCGCTCGCCCCGCCCCCCGCGCCGCTGCGGGCACCACAGCCGCCATGGCCGCCGCAGCCACCCGAACGACCCTGATCACACGACCAGACGCCGTCACCGACCTCAGCCGGCGGCCACCGTCGCGCACACCCCTAAGGACATGATCCGTGTCGAGCAGTACCTGCGCACCCACCCGGCCCTCGACCGCCCCGACGACGATGCCATGATCGGGGAACTGCGGTGTGTCCCCGCTTCGGGGCACGAACTCGCCCTGGAGAAGCGGAGCTTCCCACGTGACGGCTTCGCGGTGGCGAATGCACCGTGCCGTGCTCTGGACTCGGTGGAAGCACACGGGGCGGCACGTGGTGGCCCCGGCGTACGTCTACCCGCCGACGAACATCCGCGTCCGGACGCACTCCGGCGCACAGCGGCCGGGGAGCCATGGTGTGGGACTAACCGTGTCCTCGCGCCGGCCCCTGGTCCTGTACCGGCTGCCCCCCTACGCTCCCACGCCCTTGCACACTGCCCGCCGTTTCCGGTGAGTCGGCGTGCGCATGGGGATCCGCCGGGATACACCGACGGTCCGCGTCAAGCACAGGTGCGAACGCGCCCGGAACCTCAACAGATATCGAATCGCTTCTCTGAAATGCCTCCACGGCAGCAGCTCCGGAGGCCGCACTCGACGGGGAGCACGGAGTGAATCGGGAGGGCACCATGACGTTGGCCGGCAGCCGCGCACGGCTCAGAGGACTGACGGCACTCGCACTGCTGCTTGCGGTGTTCTTCGGCACGGGGCAGCCGACGATCGCCGACGATCACCGGCCTCCGGGCGCGGCCGAGGGGCGCAATCTCTACGACGAGAACAAAGAGAGCCGCCGGTACGCGAATCTCCTCTTGGACCATCCGCTGCTGTCGCCGATCACCGAGCTGCGGATGGCCCTCAGCAACGTGCTGTTCACGGCAGGTATCGAAGCAGCACTGAAAGAAGGAAAAGGAAGGGAGGAGGCGCTGGCAGACGCGGAGCAGATGGGTGACGAGGCTTTCGTGGAGTTCAGAAACGGCGCTTCCGAATTGTTCGATCCACGGCAGATCAAGCTGAGCGAGAAGGACATCAACCAGCTCGCGAGCAAGAAGCTCACCGCCGACGCCAAGATGGCCTGGACGCTCAAGAGAGTGCCCTTCAAGGACGTCGCCCCGTTCCTCAACCCCGAGGTGAGGGCGGAGTTGGAGCAGGCCGGCGTGGAGCAATTGATAGCCCTGTCAGCCCTGAACATCCGGAAGAACCTGCATTCCGAGGACGTCATCGACAGCGTGAAGAAGGAGCTGGGCATCGATGCCCGGGCCCTCACCGGCACGTCAGAGCGTCAGCAGTGCGATGAGTGCGCGGGCCACTACTCCCCTGAGACGCCCACGTTCTTCGTCGGCGAGTACGACGCCAGCGTCAAGCAGATGGAGCAGTTGAACGCCAGAATTATCAAGATCGAAGAGCAGTACGGGAAACTCGGCCCGCAGGAAGTCCTCAGACGTCAGAAGCTGGAGATCGAAAAGTTCCAGGCCGATGTCAAACCGCGTAACAACAGCACGTCGTCCCTGCTGCGGCGCGAGCTGGACAAGACCCACGACATCATGAAGGCGCGGCGCGCGGGGATAGCGGACAAGGCCGCGACTCCCTTCACCACTCCCAAGGCCGGACCCAAGGGCACCCCCAAGAAGAGCTGCAGCAAGGGCGGCACCGGCTCACAAGCTCCCGGCGCCAATGCGCAAGGACTCCTGATCATGCCCGCGGCCCCTGCCAACCCGTGCCGGAACGAAGCGAACCAAGGCAAGGCCACCCCGTCCACGGGCCTGGTCGACGCACTGTCGCTCCCCGGGGCCGCGCCCGGCGGGATCGACTTCTCCAGCATGGAGTTGCGCTATCTGTCCGACCCCGGCGACGGCAGCGGACTGCAGTACTCGTTCAGCGCGGACCGCGACTTCATGAAGGGCGACCCGCGCACGTCCACCGGCCTGACCGCCGCCGACCAGGCTTCAGACGCCTTCTTCGTCTGGCTCGCCCTCAACCCCACCTCATTCTGGGTCAATCTCAATCCCGACGAACCGGACCGGATCGTCGACCACCGGCTCGGGCAGACAGACGCCGGGCGCATCATGCTCGAAGCCGATCTGCGGATGAAGAAGACCATTGGCAAACTCATCCATCCCAAATCCCGGACCGGACAAGAGTTCTGGGGCCGGGTCACAGGTGACTGCATGTCGTATCGCACCTGGATCCTCTCCGCCCCGGCCTCCGTACACCAGGACGGCGACGCGCTCTACATCCTCGACGCACCCCTCGATGTCCAGATGGAAACCATGTACATGGAGGCGCGCGGCAAGGCGGCAGCGGCCGGGTGCCCGAGGACGGACAAGGCCACCGAGGACCGGAACGAGGACTTGTTCCGCACCTTGATCTTGCCCAAGCTGAAGCATGCCATCAACCACGCACCGGAATATGCCGAACTGCGCCGTGTCTATCTCGCCCGCGTCGCTGCCGAGTGGTATCGAGAGCTGAGCCGATCCAAGGACACGGTCTACGGCGACCTTGTCGACAAGGGCGATGTCACCGGCTGGCAGACCGAGACCGATTGGAAGCCCACCGACACCTTCGACCGGTACGTCGACTCTTACTCCAAGGGCGAATTCAAAGTCACAGAGGAGGAGCAGCGCGGCGATGGCCGTGTCTACGTCCGTACGTATTCCTACGGCGGCGTCGATCTCTCCAAGATCGCCATGAGCAAGGTCTCGAACGACCGCTTCACGGCCGAGCACGCCACCCTCACCGAGGACATCGGCCGTTCACTGAAAGCGCCGTCCGCCGCGGGCGACGACACCGTGTGGCTTGGCGCGCCCACGCCACGCCAGGCCGCCGGGCTCGGACCGCCTGAAGATCCCCTGTCCACAGGCGAGGTGACGCTGCGCCTGCTTCCGGTGTCGCTGGCGTTGCTCGGCGTCCTGCTGTGGTGGCGCAGGCGGAGGCTCAACGCCCCCGGTGTCCCAAGCTCCCTGCGACTCGCGGCCACCGGCACCCACAGTCCCCCAGCCGCCCGGAGCGCCCCAGGTGCCCGCAATGGTCCAAGTCCGTTGCGTCGTGCGGCAGTTGCCAAACGATCACGCGAGAATCCGCACAACACCTCCTGATGATGTTGTCAGGCCACAGCTGTGGCCTGGACCTCCTCAAGGCGCAGAGAGCCGGAGTCCGTGAGATAGCGCGGCGGACGGGCCGGGCTTCTTCGAACCGCATCCGAGACGACTGACTTATTCCAACCCTGCACAGGAGCATCTCCGCGTACGCGGAGATGCTCCGCTCGACTGCGCGCCCGAGCAGGACCGCAAAAGACGCGATTTGCAACCTGTGTCAGGTGGTACGCCGCCGTACGCGGGTCTACGTCGGACCCTCGCGCTGGGAAGATCGCCGGTATATGCCAGATACCCGACCTGACACTCCCTCAGCAAAGTCAGCATTGAGTCAGCATTGGGTCTACCAAAGCCGCCTGCGTACGGCCACACCTTGGACTGCCGGTCACCTTTCACAGGAACCATGAACGACGCCGACCCCATGATTCCGTTTCGCGGCTGCCGGGGTCACGCCCCCTCTGCCACAGGGGCGCCCATCCAGGTCCATCAACGCAGTTCAGCGCACCTTTCCCCGCGGTTTCAGCGCCACCGTCGGGAGTTCGGGCGCGGGCAGGCGGTCGCCGGCGTAGCCGTGCACCTCGCCGAAGCGGGCGCCCTCCGTCCAGTCCTTCCGGGCCTGCACGATGTCCTCGTGGGACCGCCCGATGAAGTTCCACCACATGATGATTTCCTCCTCGAACGGAGTTCCGCCGAGCAGGACCGTCCGGGCGGTGTCGTCCGACTCGTTCGTCAGCGTCAGCCGGTCGGATCCGGTCGGGAGGCAGCCCAGTTCGGCCGGGCTCAGCACGGTGTCGGCCATGCGGACCCTCCCGTGGTCGACGAGAAGGCCGTGCTCGAAGGCGGGGTCCAGGGCGAGCGTGGCCGTCGCACCCGGATCGAGGACGATTTCGGCACCGAGCAGCGGGGTGAACGTCCGCACCGGTGAGACCGCTCCCGCGAGCGCGCCCAGGAAGACCCTGATCCCGGCCCCGCCGGTCCGTACAGGGGTGGGAACGTAGTGCTGGAAGTCCGGTTCCGTGTGCCGGTGCTCTTCGGGCAGCGCCACCCACAACTGCACACCGTGCAAGACGGTGGTCCGCTCGGTCGAGACCTCCGAGTGGCTGATCCCGTACCCGCCCGTCATGAGGTTCAGCTCGCCCGGCCGCACGAACGCGTGGCTGCCCAGGCTGTCGCGGTGCTCGATCTCCCCGCTGAACAGCCAGCTCACCGTCTGCAGGCCCGTGTGCGGATGCGGGGCGACGTCCATGCCACCCGTCTCGGCCACGTTGTCGGGGCCGTAGTGGTCGGCGAAGCACCAGGCTCCGATCAGCGTCCGGGCGCGCTGTGGCAGCGTACGGCGTACGGTCATCGCCCGCGGGCCGCCCAGCGGGACGTCACGCGGGGAGAGGACCTCGATCCCCGGCGCCCGGTCATCGCTCTCCGGCGCTCCGCAGCGCAACTCAGTGGGCCTCACTTCGACGTTGCTCACCGCGTACCGCCTCCCCATGAAAGGATGGTTGCAAGTTCAACATTACTGTTCTGAATCATAGGCTGACGAGCTCGGCCCGTACAGCGGCCCGTACAGCGGAACGCACAAGGCCGGAAGCGGCCTCGGAAGGAGTCCCCATTGAACAGTGACACCACGGACCTCACCGCCCGGCGCGTCTTCATAGACAAGCAGAGCCCGAAGGCCTATCACGCACTGGTGCAGACCTCTGAAGCGGTCCGCGCGGTCGCCGCCGGAGCCGGGCTCGACCGCGCTGTCGTGGAACTGATCAACGTGCGCGTGTCACAGGTCAACGGCTGCGCCTACTGTCTCAACGTACACACCGCGGCGGCGCTGCGCGCAGGCGAGAGCACGCAGCGGCTGGGGGTGCTGGCGGCCTGGCGGGACACCGAGCTGTTCACGCCGCGAGAGCGCGCGGCGCTCGCTCTGGCGGAGGCGACCACCACTCCCGCGAACGCCGTCGCGCAGGAGACCGCCTACGACACCGCCCGCCAGGTGCTGACCGACGACGAGGTGTCCGCGGTGATCTGGGTGGCGATCACCATCAACGCCTTCAACCGGCTCTCCATCATGAGCAAGCATCCCGTCCGCAGGGCCCCTCAGCAGTGACCCGGGCGCCGCGGGCAAGGCCCGTGGCGGCAGTTTCCCGGTGCGGGACGCAGGGCCCCGCCGTGCCCGGAGCAGGGGCGCGACGAGCTGTCGCGGCGCCGGGCCGGGCCGGGCCGGGCGGACGCACTCCCCGCAGAGGGGGCGTCCGCGCGGCTCGTCCGTTCCGGGCGGCCCTCCTCACCGGCGCCGCACCGCGACCACCGCGACAAGGCCCGCCAGGAGCACCCCGGCGGCGAGTGCCGGCGCGGGGGACCAGGCGGCCGACAGAACACCGGCCGCGGCGACCGGAAACGCGATGCGCTCGACCCGGCTCCTTTGGTGGGGCCGCAGGTGCACCGCCCAGACCGTGATCAGGAAGACGGCCGCCGGGACGGTGACGGCAGCGCCGGCAACCGTCGGCGAGGTACTGGTGTGATGCGTGAGGTGTTCGGCGTACGCGGCCAGGCCGGCGCCCTCGGCGGCCGCCGAGGCGAAGATCAGGTAATGGCCGTAGGCCCAGGTGAATCTCCTGCGGTGAAGCTGGTGGGTCGTGGCGAGCAGGGCGTGCGCGGGTCTGGCGAAGTACAGCCACCACATGGCGTAGGCCATGAGCAGTCCGCCGGCCGCCAGCGCGTACAGGGAACCGGTGCCGTGCTGCCGGCCGAAGGCGCTCTGGACCGCGATGGTGGTGGCCGCGACGGACTCGCCGAGGACGATGAGGGTGAACAGGCCGTAGCGCTCGGCGATGTGGTGCGGATGCCATGGCGTCATTCCGGCGGACTGCGCCCAGACGGGAACCGACACCTCGGCGGCGATCATCACCACGATGCCCGGCAACCGCGCGGGAGCGGGCAGGAGGAGCAATCCCACCCAGCCGATCTGGCACACCGACACCCCGGCGGCGAAGCGCAGGATCGTCTTCCGCCGGGCCCGGTCGGACAAGGCCGCGCGCAGCCACAGCGCGGCCAGCGCCGTACGCAGCACGACGTATCCGGCCGTGATGACGCGCAGGTCCCCGTCCTGGAACGCGCGGTGGACACCGGCGGCGAGGATGAGAGAGCCCGTGATCTGGGCCAGCACCGTCAGCCGGTACGGGATGTCGTCCGGGTCGTAGGCGGAGGCGAACCAGGTGAAGTTCATCCAGGCCCACCAGATGGTGAAGAAGACCAGCGCGAAGCGCAGCACACCGGTGGCGTAGTCGCCCTCCGCCAGTGTCTCGTGCAGGCTCCTGGACGCCTGGGCCACCGCGATGACGAAGCACAGGTCGGAGAAGAGTTCCAGCGAGGTGGCGGACCGGTGCGGTTCTCCGGGGTTGCGGCCCGCCATGGTGCGCCACCGCCGGGCGGCCGGATCGGCCTGGACGGCCGGGGAGCGGTTCAACGGAGGGCTCCCAGGGCCGCCTCGATCGTCCGGTGGAAGGTGGGATAGGTGTAGATCATGTGCTGGAGCCGGTCGACGGGTATCTCGGCGTGGACGGCCACGTTCAGGCCGTAGAGCACCTCGCCTCCCGCGGGCCCCGCCGAGGTCGCGCCGACCAGCACGCCCCGGTCGGCGTCCTCGACGAGTTTGACGAAGCCCTCGTTGCCCGGCCCGTGGATCCAGCCGCGTGTGGAGGAGGCGATGGGCAGCACGCTGGTACGCACCCACAGTCCCTGTTCCCGCGCCCGGCGTTCCGTGAGCCCCACGGCCCCGATCTCCGGGTCGGTGAACGTGACGCGGGGCAGCGCCCGGTAGTCGGCGTCGGGGCCGGGCTGCCCGAGGACGTCCCGGACGGCGATCTCCGCCTGGTACATCGACACGTGGGTGAAGGCGCCCCGGCCGGTGAGGTCGCCGACCGCCCACAGCCCCTCCCCGGCGCGCATCTGCCCGTTCGTGGGCACGGCCCCCGCCGTCGGATCGAGCCCCACCGTCTCGACCCCCAGCGCGGCCAGGGCGGCGTGGCGCCCGGTCGCCACCAGAAGCCGTTCGGCGCGCAACGGCTGCCCGTTCCCCTCCAGCCGTACGGTGAACGCGGCACCGTCATGGCCGACCTGCCGCGCCCGGGCGCCCACGAGGACGGTGACGCCGTCGGCCCGCAGGACCTCCGCCGCCAGCCGCCCCGCTTCCGGCTCCTCCTGCGCCAGCAGCCGGTCCTGTCCCTCGATCACCGTGACCGCGCAGGTGAAGCGGGCGAAGACCTGGGCGAGTTCGACGCCGATGGCGCCTCCACCGAGCACGATCACCGACGCCGGCAGCTCCTTGGCCGCCATGGCGTCCCGGCTGGTCCAGTACGGAGTTCCTTCGAGCCCCGGCACCGGAGGAATCCGGGGACGGGTGCCGGTGGCCAGCACGACACCCCGCCGGGCCTCGAACGTGCGGTCGCCGACCGTCACCCGGCGCGGTCCCGCGAGGCGGCCCGTCCCCCGGACGAGCCGACCGCCCTTGGCCGCGAACCGGTCGGCGGCGGCCTGGTCGTTCCAGTCGTCGGTGGCCTCGTCCCGGATACGCCGGGCGACCCCGCCCCAGTCCGGAGTCACGACCGCCTCACCGGCGAGGGCGGGGATCCGGCCGGCCTCGGCGAGCAGGTTTCCGGCCCGGATCATCATCTTGCTCGGCACGCATCCCCAGTACGGACACTCGCCCCCCACGAGCTCCGCCTCGACCCCCACCACGTCCAGTCCGGCCTCGGCCAGCGTGCCCGCGACGTACTCACCGCCCGGCCCCAGCCCGACGACCACCACATCCGCCTGCTCGTTCCTGCTCATACCGCTCCTCGTTCCGCCGGCCACCCGGGCGTGGACTGTCCTGCCGACGCTAGAGCGGCAGGACAACGGCTCGTGTCCGCCCACGCACGGGGGTTTGCCCGAGAGCGAACACCGGGGCGACGGGCCCGGGCGACGGGCACCGGGCACAGTGCGCTCGTGAGCACCACGGCATGCGCTGCGGGGCAAGGGGGAACAGCTCGGACGCGTCGACACCGTCGCCGAACGCGTCCAGTCCCTGGACGGCGTCGCAGTGGGAGACCCCCGGCACGTCGCGGAGATCACGTCGGTTCCACGGCCTCCGAACGGTGTCGAGGAGGTGCCGGCCATGCTGTCACGGCTGCTGGAGGCCCACGAAAGCATCCTCGTCGACGCCCACGACGACGCCGCCCGGGCCGCCGGACTGGGTGACGACGGCACCAACGGCCTGCTGGTGTCGCAGGTGATCAGGACCGGTGAGCTGCAGGCATGGTTCCTGGCCGAGCACTCGGTCGACACGCCGCTGGTCCGCGCCTGACACAGCACGGGATCCCACCGCCCGGTGCGAACGGGTCTTCCTGCCGGACGACGATTTCCCGAACCGGGCGGCCGGCCTGGGCTTGGTCCACCCATGTGTCTGCTCGGACAAGCGAGACGTGTGATCCAAACGGGGCGGCGTCTACTGCCCCGCCAAAAGGGCCAGTACGGCGGTCAGCAGTGCCACTGTCCCGGCGAACGCCACACCGGCACGCGTGAAGGCAGCCGGCACCGTCGCCCCGTCCAACCGGGCCAGCACACCGGCGACGCCCGCCACCAGCAGCCCCGTGAGAACAGTCGCCAGAAGAGCCAGCGCCAGCAACGTCCTCGCCGTCGTCAACGTCATCACAGATCCCCACTCCGGTCGCCGCGCAAGCCCGGGACGTCCGGGCCGTGGGTGCCACCTTCGCCGTTTCGGTGTGCGGCGGTGTTCGGCCGGTCCAAGATGAACGTCTGCGAACACTGCGAACTTCACGAGCACGGCGAACACCGTGGATGGGAGCCTGCGTTGACCAAGGAGGAAGCGCTGGAGCACCTGCGCGATCTCTTGAGCGATGCCCGCGCCAGACGCCGGATGACACTGACAGCGGTGGCCAGGCGTGCGCGACTGGGCAGAACCACGGTCAGCCAGGCCTTCAACGGCCGCAGCGTCCCCAGCGAAGACACTCTCGTCGCCCTCGCCGGTGCCCTCGGCCTGGACCCGGACGAACTGCTGAGGCTGCGGCGCACGTGCCTGGGCCCCACCCGGACCGCCCACACCGAGGGACTGTCGCCACAGGACATGGCATTCGAGGCTCGCTACCGCAAGTACCTGAAACTGCGTCACAGTTCGCTCACCGTCGTCGGCCTGGACCTGCGCGGCCCCGCCAAGGCCAGCTGGCCGCTGGACGCCGCGTACCTGAGCCTGGAGCTCGCCGAACGGGACCTCGGCTGGAGCTACAACGGCTACGCATCCGCCCAGCAGCGGGTCGAGCGGGCCGAACTGGCGCTCTCCGGCTCCCCGCGGACACTGATCAGGGGGCTGGCCGGCAGCGGCAAGACAACGCTGTTGCAGTGGCTCGCCTGCGCCACTGCGACCGGGCAGCTGCCCGGCCCGCTGGAGGAGCTGCACTCCTCGGTGGCCTTCCTTCTTCCCCTGCGCACCCTGGGGCGTCGCGGCGATCTGCCCACCCCTGCCGAGTACCTGTCGGCCGTCGGCTGCTCCTTCGCCGCCGCACAGCCGGAGGGCTGGGCGGACCGGGTACTGGCCTCGGGACGCGCTCTGATCCTTGTCGACGGCCTGGACGAGGTCCCGAAGGCCATGCGGGAACGGACCGGGCAGTGGCTGCGGGAACTGGTGGCGGCGTACGGCCGCTCAAGGATGGTGGTCACCACTCGCCCCAATGCGGTACCCGACTCCTGGCTGGGGGATGTGCGCTTCCGCGAACTCACCGTCCGGCCGATGAGCCGTACGGACGTGGGCATCTTCGTGACCCGCTGGCACGCGGCGGCGAAGGCCGGGGCCCCCAGCCGGGAGGTGCGGACACATCTGGAAGCGCTCGAGACCGCGTTGCGTGACAAGGTACGCGCCAAACGTGATCTCGCACTGCTCACGACCACCCCTTTGCTCTGCGCTCTGGTGTGCGCCCTGCACCGGGACCGGCGCGGGCAACTCCCCCATGACCGCATGGAGCTGTACGCCGCCGCGTTGTCGATGCTGTTGATCCGGCGCGACCAGGAACGCGAGGTGATCGCACCCGAGGGAATCGGGCTGAGCGAACGCGAGAGCATTCAGCTGCTGCAGAAACTGGCCTACTGGCTCATCCGTAACGGCCAGACGGAACTGGCCCGCACGACGGCGGAGTCGCTGATCGCCGAAGCCCTTCCCCTGATGCCGTCGGTCGGCGAGCAGGGCGACTCCCCGGCGATCCTCAACCACCTGCTGGTCCGCACCGGGCTGTTGCGCGCCCCGACGCTGGACACGGTGGACTTCGTGCACCGCACCTTCCAGGATTATCTGGGGGCGAAGGCGGCGGTGGAGGCAAAGGACCTTCCGCTGCTGGCCAACAACGCCCACGACGAGCAGTGGGAAGACGTCGTCCGCATGGCAGTGGCGCACGCGCGACCGGACGAACGCGCGGACCTCCTCGGCAGGATCATGGAACGTTCGGCCTCCGACCCGCAGAGCGGCACGCGGCTCTCGTTGCTGGCCCTGGCCTGTCTGCAGCACGCCACGGAGCTCTCGGCAACGGTCCGCTCGGAGATCCAGGCCAGGGCCGACGACCACATTCCGCCGCGGTCCCTGGCCGAGGCGGACGTCCTGGGCGAGGTGGGGCCGGTCGTACTGGACCTGCTGCCCGCTCCGGACGCCCTGGCCGAGGACGAGGTGCCGGCTGCCATCTGGGCTGCTCAACAGCTGGGCGGTGATACGGCACTGGCCTATCTCAAGGGGTTCAGCCGACTGCCTGCGACAGCAGTGAGCCACAGGCTCGCGCTCAACTGGTCCCGTTTCGACCCGCACGAGTACGTGTCCGAGGTCCTCGCGCCCCTTGCGGAGCCCTACGCCCTGATCCAGATCGACGACAGCCGCCAGGCCGAGGCCCTGCGCCCGCTGGACATCACCGGGGTCCACTTCAGGGGAGCTCACCCCCTCAAGGAGCTTCCCCGGTTTCACCACGCGCCCCGGATCACGTCCCTGGTGCTGGGCGGCGGCAGTACGATCGGCGATTTCAACTGGCTCTCCCGGTACCCGGAGCTGGAGGAGCTGACCCTCTACGGCCTGCCGGGCATCACCGACCTGGACGGTCTGCAAGGCACAAAGGTGACGCACCTGGGACTGGAGGACATGCACCCGCGCCTGGACATCACCGCGCTCGCCTGGCTGACCACCCTGCGCAGCCTGTCCCTCGACACCGCGCTGCCGCATTATCTCGACCTGGCGGGCCTGCTCGCCCGCCACGATCTCCGATCGCTGACCCTGGGGTTCCGGTTCACCGCCGATGAACCGCTGAAGGGGCTGTCCCGCTGGGCCGGGCTCACCCACCTGGGGCTGTCCGCACAACTGCTTGCCACTCATGCGATCGAGGTGGCGAGCCTGCCGGGGCTGACGAAGATCCAGCTGAACCGCGTCGACACACGGGACCGGGATCTGCACGAAGTGGCGCCCTTGAAGCGCGTCACCGACGTCTTCCTCACCCAGGTGGCAGGCGAGAGCCTGAGACTCGTCGCCCGCCTCTTCCCCGCCGCGCACACCGTCGCCGTCAGCTCCTCAGGCCACGGCCAGCAGGTGGACGTCTCTCCCATGGCCGCCGTCCCTGCCCTCCGCAGCCTCACCCTTTCGGGCTTCGCGCAGGTAACGGGCACCGACGCCCTCCCCGAGGGTGTCGTCCGGATCCGCCCCCGCCCCCGCTCCACCCGACCCTCGCGTCTCCCCAGTGCTGTTCGTACGCCGTCGTAGTCTCCGTCGCCCCGCGCGAAGCGGCCGTTCAGCGTTTCACCGCGGTCTTCGCGGTCTTCGCGGTCTTCGCGGTCTTCGCGGTCTGAAGCGACCAGACCTCTGGCCCCGGCTCGCCGAGCAGTGCACGGTCGACGAGCGCGTCCGTGTCTCCTCGGCGCCGTCACCGCCGCTGCTCCCGCCATCCGGCTCCGTTCACGAGGGGCGTGGACCAGCGGTGCTGATCGCTGCCGTCACGGCGTTCACCAGGCTGTCCGGCGCGGCCGCCTGCATCCAGCCGGTCCACTCGCCGGGGCCTCGCCGGGACCAGTGCTCCAGCGCGTCACCCCTCAGTTCCGCGAGGGCCTGTTCCCGGTCCACCGCCGGCGGCGCGAAGCTGCCGGCCGCCACGCGGACGTGCTCCTCCCAGCGGTCCTGCCAGCACTCCACCGTCCAGCCGGGCCAGCGGGAGGCCATCTCCCCGGCGTCCGCGACCCCGTTGAGCAGCCACCAGCCGACCTGTCGTCGCTCGGGATCGATATGGATCCCGGAGTCGGTGGCGACCGTGCACGCGCCGTGGACGGGTGCTCCCGCGAGCCGGTCCAGAAGGGCCGGCCCCTCGGCGATCGGGTGGTCGTTGACTGCGGACAGCAGATGGCACCGGTCCGTGCCGAGCGTGACGACCCGGACGAACGGGTCACAGCTCGCGAGCTCCTCGTCGTCGGGCCCCAGCACCGTCTCCGGATACACCGACCGATCGCGTGCCCGGACCTCCTCCGGATCCAGGCCGAGGTAGGCGCGCAGATCGGCCGGTCCGTTGTACGTCCAGCTCAGCTTCCAGCCCCGCCACACGTGGTGGAGCACTTCCCAGGTGACTGCGCGGTGGCGCATCTGTGTGACCGGCCCCTCCCCGGCGAAGAGGAGCAGCGTCTTGCGCCGCAGGTCGATCAGCGCACCCGCCTCACACGTACGGTCGTCGCGCCAATGCCCCCGCACCCGGGTGCGTGCGCGGATCAGGGGGAGGACGACGTCGGGCCCGGCAAGCAGGTCGAGGTCGAGGCCCACCGCTCCGAAGCGGGCCTCGTACACCTCATGAGCGCCGTCCTCCGGCACCACCACGAAAGTCGCCCAGTTGGCCATGCCGGAGATGGTCTCAGCCACCGGGCAGGCCGCCAAGGGAATATGGCAGCCGTCCGGTTCTCACCGGCTGGTCGCCGGGGCACGGCTCAGAGGCGGCAGGCCGCCTCACCGTCCAGGTGAGTCGCGTCCGGCCGGCCGGACCGGTGGTGCGAGGTGCTGCCACAGGAAGGTGTGCACCAGGGCTTCGTTGTGGGCCGACTGTTCGTTGTCGCTGGCGCCTGCGTGGCCGCCGCCGGTGTTCTCGTGGAGCAGGACCGGGTGGCCGAGTTCACGCAGCCGTGCGGCCGTTTTGCGGGCATGGCCGGGGTGGACGCGGTCGTCACGGGTGGAGGTCATCAGGAGGACCGGCGGGTATGTCCGGTCCGCGGTGAGCCGGTGGTAGGGGGAGAGCGCACGGAGGTGGGGGCGGTCGGCTTCGTTGTCCGGGTTGCCGTACTCGGCGATCCAGGACGCGCCGGCGAGGAGCTTGTGGAAGCGGAGCATGTCCAGCAGCGGTACCTGGGCGACGATCGCGCCGAACAGCTCCGGGCAGCGGGTGAGCATCGCGCCCATGAGCAGGCCGCCGTTGCTGCCCCCCGCGGCGCCCAGCATGCCCGGGGTGGTGATGCCCCGCGCGACGAGGTCCGCGGCGACGGCCGCGAAGTCCTCGAAGGCTCGCGGCCGGTCCGCGCCGAGTGCGGCCTGGTGCCAGTCCGGTCCGTACTCGCCGCCGCCCCGGATGTTCGCGATCACGTAGGTGCCGCCGCGCTCCAGCCACGCCCGGCCCGTCACCGCGCCGTAGAAGGGGGTGAGGGAGACCTCGAAGCCGCCGTAGCCGTAGAGCAGGGCGGGACCGGGGCCGGGGCCCGTGGGGCCGCGGCCGGGGCCGATCACGAAGTACGGCACCCGCGTGCCGTCCCGGGAGGTCGCGAAGAACTGCTCCACCGCCAGACCGTCCGTGTCGAAGCGGGCCGGAGCCTGCTTGAGGATCTCCGTGTCGGCGCCGATCTGCCCGCGGTAGAGGGTGGAGGGCTGCAAGAACCCCGACACATCCAGGAAATACTCGTCGGAGACGTCCGGGTCCGTGTCCACGACGGTGACCGCGGACAGCGTCGGAACGTCCGCGAGCGGCTTGCGCGCCCACCCTCCGCCGGAGACCGGGGTGAGGACCTCGATGTGGGTACTGACGTCGCGCATCGTCTCCAGGATCAGATGGCGGCGGGTCCACGAGTGCCCGGCCAGAGCCGTCCGCTCGTCCGGTGCGAACAGCACCTCGGCGGTGCGGTCGCCGGCCAGGAAGGCGTCGAAGCCGAACGCCAGCAGGGAGCCCGCCCGGTGTCCGAGCCAGTCGGACTTCAGGGTGACGATCAGATACTGGCGATGGGCGTAGGCGCGGGCGTCGTCGGGAACGTCGATCTTCACGAGCGTGGCGTCGGGGGCGAGGAGGTACACCTCGCTGCGGAAGAAGTCCAGCGAGCGGCCGACGAAGTCCCGCTCGAAACCGGGTGTGTCGTCGTGCTGGCCCCAGGCCGACACGTCTTCCGCCCCGGCCTCGAAGACCAGGGCGGCTTCCTCCAGCGGCGTAGCGCGCCGCCACCTGCGCACCGTGCGCGGATAGCCCGCGTCGGTCAGCGAGCCGGGCCCGCAGTCCGTGCCGACGAAGACGGTGTCGGCGTCGATCCACCCGATCCGCGTCTTCGCCTCCCCCACCTGGAACCCTCCCGCGACGAAAGTCCGGGTGACAAGGTCGAACTCGCGGACCACAACGGCATCACCACCGTCGCGCGACAGACACACCAGTGCCCGGTCGTAGTCGGGGCGGCGCACCCGCGCGCCGGCCCACACCCACTTCTCGTCCTCCGCTGCGGCGAGCGCGTCGACGTCGAGGAGGACCTCCCACTCGGGAGCGTCCTTGCGGTACTGCTCCAGCGTCGTACGCCGCCACACACCACGCACGTGGCCGGCGTCCCGCCAGAAGTTGTAAAGGAACGCTCCGCGACGGGTGGTGTAGGGGATACGGTCGGAAGCGTCCAGCACCTCCCGCAGACGCTCCTTCAGGGAAGCGAAGCCGGCGCCGGCGGCCAGCGCGGCCTCCGTCTCGGCGTTCCGCCCGGCCACCCACTCGAGCGCGGCCTCACTCTCAACGTCTTCCAGCCACAGGTACGGGTCGTCATCGATCACAAGCCGAATTGTGCAGGCCCAAAGCGCGCGGCGAGACCACATCCGCCAATGCCCGGACGTGCGTCCCCGGCAGGCCGGAAGACTGCCGGACGGCGGAGGGGCACGGCACCACCGGCGATCCCACGGGCACCCGGGACGCTCGCCCGCCCCTCCGGTAATCTGGCTCTTTGCCCCTCAGGAGGAGTTGTACCAGTGGAGTTCCGGCTGCTCGGAGCGGTTTCCGTCGCCACCGAGGCCGGTGAGCTGCCACTCGGTCCCGCCAAGCGGCGCAGCCTCCTCGCCGCTCTGCTGCTGAGGCCCAACTGCCCTGTGCCGGTGGACCAGCTGACGGAAACACTGTGGGATCACGAACCGCCTCCGCGCGCCCGCAGTGTCATCCAGGGGCACGTGTCGCGTCTGAGGGCTCTGCTCTCCGGTGCGGACGCCGAGATGTTCGGTGTCGAACTGGTCACGCAGAACGCGGCGTACGTCCTGCGGATGCCGGAGACCCTGCTGGACGCCCACCGCTTCGAGGAGCTGGTGACGCTGGCCCGCAGTCAGCGTGCGCCGGCCGACGCCGTGGCGATGTACCAGGAGGCGCTGTCGCTGTGGCAGGGGCCCGCGCTGACCGGCGCGTACCCGAGTCCGCCGCTGCAGGCCGCCGCGCACGCGCTGGAGGAACTGCGGCTGGCCTCGGTGGAATCGCTGGCCGCGGCCTACACGCGGTCGGGTGAGCACGCCCGGGCCGCTGCCGTGCTGCGCGCGGAGACCGGCGCCCATCCGATGCGCGAATCGCTGGCCGCCGCGCTCATGGGGGCGCTTCAGCGCGCGGGGCGCCGCTCGGAGGCGCTCGACTGGTTCCACCGCACCCGGCGGCTGCTCGCCGACGAACTGGGGGTCGATCCGGGGCCGGAGCTGGCGGACGCCTACGCAGTGGCGCTGCGCGGGGAAGGGTACGAGGCGGAGGAGGCCGCGGCCCCGGTGCCGCCGTCCGTGCCCGTCACCACCCACGCGCCGCCGGCCTCCCCCTCGTCCCCGGGCACGGTCGACCTGCTGCCGCGCATGCCGCGCGGCTTCCACGGACGCGCCGCCGAACTCGTCGCGCTGTCCCGGGCCGCCGCCGGCGAAGCACCCGTCTGCCTGGTCACCGGTCCCGCAGGAGTAGGCAAGACGGCGCTCGTGGTGCACTGGGCACACCGCAACCGCGCCGGGTTTCCCGGCGGCCTGCTCTACGCCGACCTGCGCGGCTTCAGCGATACGGGAGAGCCGACCCGCCTGGAGGTGCTGCGCGAGTTCCTGCTGGCGCTGGGGGTCGCGCCGCGCCGGATCCCGGAGTCGACGAACGGTGCGTCCGCGCTGTTCCGGTCCCTCACCGCCGACCGTCAGCTCCTTGTCGTACTCGACAACGCGCACGGCAGCGAGCAGGTCAGAGAGCTGCTGCCGGGTGGCACCCGGTGCGTCACCATGGTCACCAGCCGGTACCGGCTGCGCGGCCTGATCGCCTCTGATGCCGCCCGTCCCGTCCCCGTGGACGTACTCGAACCGGAGGACGGCACCGCCCTGCTCGCCGCGGTGCTCGGCAAGGAGCGGGTGCTCGCGGAGGCGGTGGCCGCCCGGCGTCTCGCCGAGTTGTGCGGCGGGCTTCCCCTCGCGCTCCGGGTGGCCGCCGCCCGGCTGGCGGACCAGCCGGACTGGTCCCTGAGCGCGATGAGCGCCGAACTGTCCGACGAGTCACGCCGGCTGGGCCTGCTGGACGTGGAGGACACGGGCGTACAGGCAGCGCTGCGGCTCACCGTGCGCCGGTTGCCCGACGACGTCGCCCACCACTTCGCACATCTCGGCCGCCACCCCGGCACGCACGTCGACCGGTATACGGCGGCGGCCCTGGCCGGTACGGACCCGGTCACGGCCGGGGCCGCGCTGGACCGGCTGGCCGCGGCACACCTCGTCACCCGGACCGCGCCGGGGCGCTGGACGCTGCACGATCTCGTACGGCTGTACGCGCGCGGCCTGGACGCCGGAGCCGACGCCCTCGTCCGGGTGCTCGACCACACCGTGGCCACCGCCCTGGCCGCGGCCGACGCGGCCGAGCCCGGCGACGAGTCGTGTTTCGCGCTGCCTGCGGACTTTCGTCCGCCGCGGGGGGTGAGGGAGTTCGCGGACCGTGACCAGGCCATGGCCTGGTATGCGGCTGAACGTGACGACCTGACCCTGGCGGCAGCCGCGGCGCACGCCGCCGGACTGCACAGCAGGACCTGGCGGATCGTCCTGGGGCTGTGGCCGCAGATGGTGTGGCGGGTCCTGGACGGCTGGACTCCCCTGCTGCAGACGGCGCTCGAGGCAGCACGGGCCGATGCCGACGCCCGCGCCGAGTCGCGGGTCCTCGCCCTGCTCGGATGGGTACTGACCGAAGAGGGCCGTACCGAGGAGGCGATGGTCCACCTGGAGGCCGCCCCCGCGCTCGCCGCCCGGGCCGGCGACCCGCGCGGCGAGGCGACCGCGCTGGTCAATCTCTCGCTGGCCCAAGCGGTGCTCGGCAGCCTGGAGGAGGCGGCCGAGGGGTGCGTGCAGGCGGCGGAACTGGCGCGCGGAGCCGGCGATCCCCACACCGAGCGGCTGGCCCTGCACCATCTCGCCCGGCACCGGCTGGAGGCCGGGCAATGGCAGTCGGCCCTCGACACGTCCGTCGCCGCACTTGCCCTCGGCACCTCCTCGGACGCCTCGCCGGCGTCCCGGGTGCTGCTGCTCACGGCGGCCGGGGAGGCGCTCCTGGGAATGGGGGACGAGGCCGAGGGCATCCGGCGCCTCGAGAGCGCGGCGCGCGAGGCGGAGTCGTTCGGCTACGACGAGGGCACGGTACGGGCGCTGGGCGCGCTGCTGCGGGTGTCGGCGGATGTGGGACTGCGCGCACGGTACGACACGGCGATGTTGCGGCTCATGGCCCAGACATGAGCTCGTGCCGCGACCCCGCGGTGTCAGCGGGACGTCAGCCGCACGCGAGCGGAACACCAGCGGGCCCGGCCAGAAGGACGCCATGGGCGGCACCACCCGGATCACGGTCCGGCCCGGTGGCAAGGTCTGCTCCGCCGTGAACCTCTTCGCCGACAGCGCGAAGACCCACACGTCGGTGCCCCTCTCCCCCGCCATGCGCGACCGGACCGGCGACACCGGTCCGGGCACCGAGCAGGACGCCTTCGACAGCCAGGGCGTGCCGTCGGAGTTCATCTGGTCCGAAGCCGACGTCATGAACTGGAACACCCTCAAGCCCTAAGACTTCTGATCGTCCGACAGATCCGGCCGGGGTCTCGGCAGGCAACCCGGCCGGCGGGTGGAAACCGGCCCGCATGCGGCCGATCACGGGCATCGTCCTGGCAGCCCTCACCTTTTACCGGCCTGCTTCACCTGGTCCGCTCCGCCTGGCCCGCTTCAACTGGTCTGCCCGGGATGACGGTGAAAGGTACTCGGTTCACAAAGGCCAGGGCCCCGGTCCTCTTCCAGGGGAACACCGAGCTGCGTTTGCGGCTTTTACCCTTAATCCTCCTCGCCGGATGATCATGATGCGGAGGCTCGCCCCTCATTTCGTAGCGCCGCATATCCGCCACCCCTGACGGCCCGGCCGATCCGTTCCGCCTCCGTCCCGCACCCCTCGGGAGGCTCGGTCACGCTCACGCCTCAGAACCTCCGGCCTCAAGCCCCACGACTGCGACCACAGGGAAGGAAACCCCCGACAAGCCGCCGAGCAGGCCATAAACGCCCTCCCCCGGATCCCGGCCCAGTCACGCACCCCATTCGCACACCTGCTTCCCAGCCGCAGCCGGCCCGTCGGGCCGGGCTCCTGCCGCCAGTACCAGCCGCTTGAAAACAGTCCGAAACAAGCCAACTGCTCACAGCCGCACGTGAGATGGCCCGCGTCGGAGCGCGGTAATTGATCATTGACCCACCCAGGGATGGCCTGTAGCGTCGGCGCGGTCCGGAAGTCGGAAATGGAAACCCCTTTTCCGACTTCATGCGCGGAGCCGGTAATTGCAGAGATGCATGACACCTTTTTTCCGGCTTGCTTTACCGGTACGGGGATATGAATTCCACTTCTCTTGCAGAGTCGTGTGCGGAAAAGCGTGCACCCGATACTCTTTCTTCGCTGGTCGAACAGCATGTGCTCGGTACTCCTGAGGCGATCGCCGTCGAATACCCGTGGGACGGCACCGCTCTGTCCTACCGGGAGCTGGGCTCCCGGGCCAATCGGCTGGCTGCCCACCTCGCCGCCTGCGGTGTGGCCCCCGGGGATCATGTCGTGGTGTGCCTGCCGCCGGGGGCCGACCTGGTCGTCGCCCTGCTGGCCGTGGTGCGGACAGGTGCCGCCTACGTCCCTGTGGATCCCGGTCACCCGGCGGACCGGCGGCGGCTCATCGTGCGTGACTGCGCCGCACGCGCCGTCGTGACACAGGCTGCGTACGCGGCGGACCACGACGGCCAGGACACGGTGAAAGTGGCCGTGGACACTCTGGCGTCACAGCTCGCCCGGCTGCCGTCCGTGACCCCCGCCTTCGCGCCCGGTCCGGCAGACGCCGCTTACGTCTGCTACACCTCGGGGACCACCGGGACGCCCAAGGGCGCCGTCATCCCGCACCGAGCCGTCCTCGATCTGGTGAACTCCACCGACTATGTGGAACTCTCTCCGCGGGACCGGGTGGCGCAGGCGGCCAACCCCGCGTTCGACGCGGTCACTTTCGAGATCTGGAGTGCCCTCACCGCCGGCGCTCGAGTGGTGGGGCTGCCCAAGGACGTGGTCGTCGATCCGCCCGCACTCGAACGTGCGGTGCGCGACCACGGCCTGACCGTGATGTTCCTGACCACCGCCCTGTTCAACCAGGTCGCGCAGGAACGCCCGGCGGCCTTTGCACCGCTGCGCGCCTTGCTGTTCGGCGGCGAGGCATGCGACCCGCGCAAAGTCCGGGCCGTGTTCGACGCCGCCCCACCACGTCGGCTGCTCCATGTGTACGGTCCCACCGAGGCCACCACCTTCGCCACCTGGCAGGAAGTCTCCCCGCCGGCCAAGGACGCGCGGACCGTCCCGATCGGCAGGCCCATCGGCGCCACCGTCGCCCATGTGCTCGACACTGCGGGCCGCCCGGTCGAGCCGGGCTCCGTAGGCGAACTCCACATCGGAGGCCCTTGCCTTGCGACAGGTTATCTGGGGCAACCCGACTTCACCGCCGAGCGCTTCATCGACAACCCCTACGGCGCCGAGGGCACCAAGCTGTACCGCACAGGAGACCGCGTCCTGTTGCTCGCCGACGGATCGATCGAATTCCAGGGGCGGGTCGACAACCAGATCAAGCTGCGCGGATTCCGCATCGAACTGGGCGAGATCGAGGCGGCCCTGACGTCGCACCCGAGTGTCGCCGACGCCGCGGTGTCGGTCCACGAGGCCGGGCAGGGCGACCGGCGACTGGTCGCGCACGTCGTCCCGGCCGCCACCGCGGCGAAGGCCGATGAGCAGGTCACCGAGTGGCAGGAGATCTACGAGGCCCTCTATGACGACGCCGCCTCGGTCGAGTTCGGCGAGAACTTCGCGGGCTGGAACAGCAGTTACGACCTCCTGCCGATTCCCTTGGAGGAGATGCGCGAGTGGCGCGCGGCCACCGTCGAGCGCATCCGGGAACTGCGGCCCTGCCGCGTCCTGGAGATCGGCGTCGGCACCGGGCTGCTCATGTCCCAGCTCGCACCGGAGTGCGAGGAATACTGGGGCACCGACTTCTCGGCGTCCGTCATTGACGCGCTCGGTGCTCAGACCGGGGCCGACCCACGGCTGCGCGGCAAAGTGACCCTGAGGCATCGGGCGGCCGACGACATACAGGGGCTGCCCAAGGGGCACTTCGACACAGTTGTCGTGAATTCCGTCATCCAGTACTTCCCGCATCTGGACTACCTGCGCACCGTTTTGCAGGGCGCCCTGTCCCTGCTCGCGCCGGGCGGCTCCCTGTTCCTGGGCGACCTGCGCAACCTGGACCTGTTGCGGTGCATGCAGGCCGGAGTCGTCGTCGCCCAGGGTGAGGACGGGCGGGACGCCGAGGACCTGCGCCGCCGCATGGAACAGCAGGTCCGGCTGGAGACCGAACTCCTCCTCTCTCCTGCCGTGTTCACCTCTCTGGCCGGTGAACTGCCCGGCGTGCAGTCGGTGGACGTGCGGGTCAAACGGGGTGTGCACCACAACGAGCTGACGCGCTACCGGTACGACGCCGTCCTGAGTACAGGAAGGCCCGTACTCGACGCCGAGGGCGCTCCGCGCATCGGCTGGGAGGACCTCACCAGCGGCATCGCGGACCTGGAGGCCCGGCTGCGGACCGGACGGCCGGAACTGCTGCGCGTGTCCTCGGTCCCCAACGGGCGCGTCCGCGACGAGTACGCGGCGATGCGAGAGCTGGACGCGGGAATCAACCCCCTGGTGGCGGGCCGCCCGCCGGTCTCTCCCGTCGAGGCACCGGATCCCGAGGAGCTGTGCGCTCTCGGCGAAAGACTCGGCTACCGTGCGATCACCACGTGGTCCGCGCACCCCAGCCACCTGGACGTCCTCTACATCCGCCCGCAGGCCGGCCGGGCGCCGGGGCCGCTCACATCCACCTGCGTCCTTCGGAGCGGGCCCGACCCGCTCCTGCACGCGAACACCCCGAACGCGTTCGACCGAACGGCCGACCTCGGCGCCACACTGCGTGGCTATCTGCAGGAACAGCTGCCGGACTACATGGTCCCCTCCGCCTTCATGGCCCTCGATGCCCTGCCGCTCAACGCGAACGGCAAGGTCGACCGCCGGGCTCTGCCCGCGCCGGTGTTCTCCGCCGCTTCCAGCACACCGCCGGGAACGCCGCTGGAGGAGCTGGTGCGCGACCTGTTCGCGGAGATCCTTGCGCTGCCCAAGGGCGAGGTGTCTGCGGAGTCGGACTTCTTCGCCATCGGCGGGCACTCGCTGGCCGCCGCCCGTCTGATCGCCCGGCTGCGCTCCACCCTGGGAGAGGATCCCGGGGCGCGCGCGCTGCACGAGGCGCCGACCCCCGCGCGGTTGGCTGCTCTCCTGGGCGATCCGCAGCTGCCCGCCGGTGCCATCGCGTCCGGCAGCGGGAACCACGTCCTGCCGCTGCACCTGAGCGGCACCCTGAACCGGGCCGCGCTTCGGGCCGCCCTGGACGACCTGGCCGGGCGCCACGTGATGCGGCTCGTCTCCGCCCCGGCGGTCGACGGCCCGGCGGTCGACGGCGACGGCCCGGCCGCGGTGACGGCCGAAGCGGATGTGCGGCAGGAGTTCCAGGCCGCACAGCACCGCCCGCTCGGCAACGGGGACGACCGGCCCTGGTCGGCGCGGCTGTTCACCACCGCTCCCGACGATCACCTGCTCGTCGTCGCCCTGCACCCGCGAACTGCCGACGCGTGGTCTCTTCCCGTCCTCGCGTCCGACCTCGCCACTGCCTACGCCGCACGTGTGAAGGGCGGAGCCCCCCTCTGGGAACCGATCGAGACGCCTGCCCCGGGTGAGGTCTGGTCGGAGCGAGCGCCGGCCGACGGCCCGGCCCCGACAGCGCTGCCCGGTACCACTGCGGTGGCGGGTGAGCCGTCGTTCGGCACCTGGCCCGCCGACATCGACGCCGACACCCACCGCCGGTTCGTCGAAGGCGCCGCGGAACACGGCACCACCTTGTTCATGCTGGTACAGGCAGGCGTGGTTGCTCTCCTGTCGCGCCTGGGTGCCGGGGACGACATCCTGCTGACCGGGCAGGTTCCGGCTCGCGGCAATCGGGCCCGTGCGGCGGTCGGCCCGTTCGACCGTCTGCTGCCCCTGCGCACCGACGTCTCCGAAGACCCCTCATTCCGTACCCTGCTGCGGCGGGTGCGCGACACCGGCCTCGCCGCGTACCGGAAGGCCGACGTACCCCAGGCCCCGCCCGGGGGCATCCTGCTTGCCGTGGCCCCGCACGCCGCGCCCGCCCAGGAGGCCGCGGGGCTCTCCCTCCGCACGGGCGAGACCTTGTGGGCCGATCCGGACGCCGAACTGAGAGTGGTGCTGACCGAACGGCAGTCCGCCACCGGCGCCCCGGCGGGCATCGGTGTCACCGTCACCTTCCGCCAGGACGTCGTCGAGCGTGACGCGGTGGCTTCCTTCACCGGGCAGCTGCTCACCCTGCTCGACGCCGGCCTCCACACGCCCGGCGTCCCCCTCAGCCGTCTCGCCCTGCAAACCGACGACGCTCTGGTGAACGCGCAGCGCGTGTGGAACGGACCCGCGGGCAACGCGGCGCCCGCCACCGTCTCCCAGCTCCTCGCCGAGCAGGTACGTCACCGGCCCGGGAGTCCTGCGCTTGTCCACGCCGGCCGGACGCTCACCTACGCCGAGCTCGACCTCCGCTCCCACCGCCTGGCCAGGCACCTGACCGGACATGGAGCGGAGCCGGGCACCGTCGTCGCCACGGCACTCGCCTCGCCCGTGGACTTCGCGGTCACGGCGCTGGCCGCCGTGAAAGCAGGCGCGGTCCTTCTTCCCCTTGCGGGCGACGCGGGCGACGGGGAGGTTCTGGAGCGGCTCGGCGCCGTACGGCCTGCGATGCTCCTCATCACGGACTTCGGCGCAGACGCCCCGGACCTCGCGGCCAAGGGCGTGACGACCCTGCGCATCGATGCCACTGCCGAAACGGCCGACGGCCCGGCCGAGGAACCGGTCAGCGGCCCCCTGCGCGACGAGGACCATGTTTCCGCCGCTGCTCCGGACGGCCCCGTCCTGCTGGCGCCGGCCGGTGTCGCCGAAGCGGGCCACACCCTCGTGGGCGGCCAGAGCATCGCCGCCCTGGCTGTGCACAACGGCACACGGCAGCCCGACACGCGTGCCGCCTGGCTGACCGGCAAGCGCCTTCCCGACGCGGACGCCGCCTTCGACCTTCTGTCGGCCCTGGCCTGCGGGCGCACTCTGCTGGTTCCCGACGCCGCCGACGTGACGGACCCGTCCGTACTGACCGACTGGCTGCGGCGCGCCGCGCCCGACGAGGTGTGGGCCCCCGCTGGGACGGCTGCCGCACTGCTGCCCGGTGCCACGGACGCAGAAGACGAACGGCCCGGTGTCCGTACCCTCCTGGTCCACACGGGGAGCGGCCGCCCGGGCCGGGCTCCCACCGGCCATGCCGCCGCGCCCGACGACTGTGTCCTGATCACCCGCGGAGGGGTGGCCGAGGCACGGCTTCTGACCCGGTCCGCGCCCGGCGCGAAGAGCCGTCCGCTGGGTGACCACCGGGTGTACGTGCTGGACGCCGCGTTCCGTCCGGTACCGCCCGGCGCCACCGGTGCCCTGTACGTGGCGGGCACGGGTGTCGCACACGGGTATCCCGGTCAGCCCGCTCTCACCGGTGAGCGTTTCGTTCCTGATCCGTTCGGAGCGCCCGGAAGCCGCATGTGGCGTGCCGCGGCCGGCGCACGCCGGGCCGACGACGGCAGCTGGCAGGCCCTCGGAGAGCCGTGGCCGGACGACCCGTTCGAGGACGAGTACATGACGTTCGTTGTCGTCACCGCCGAGGGCCGGCATGCCCTGTGGCCCGCCTCCGCCACTGTTCCCGAAGGCTGGCAGCTCGTGCACCCGGAGGACATCCGGGAGCTGTGCCTCGCTCGCATCGAAGAGCTGACGAAGGCCGACCGCCCCCTCTGACACCGATCCGCTTCCCCCCGCACGCTTCCCCTTTGTGAGGTAGCCCCATGTCCACGAACATGCCGGCCGCGGCCGGCCCCGACACAGCGCGGCAGCTCCACATACTCGACCTGTCCGATCAGGACGCCGCGGCCGCCCGCGCTTTGGCGGTCGCCTGCGCCAACGAGTTCAAGGCCCCCGACGACCAGCGCTTCCTGGACGAGGCGCCGGTGATCGCCCACGACCTGCCGCTCGCGGTGCGGCACCACGTCAACGCTGCCCGCCGTGACGAGTCGACGCACGCGACGATGATCCGCGGCAACATCGTCACGGACGAGGAGCTGGGCGAGACGCCTCAGCGCTGGAGCGAGGCCGACACCAAGTCGAGCGAGGCGTACGCCTGCCTGCTCGTGCTGTACTCGGCGCTTCTGGGAGACGTGATCGGGTGGCAGGCCCAGCAGGCCGGCCGTCTCGTCACGGACGTCCTGCCGAGCCGCGGGTACGAACGGAGCCTGGTGTCCGCCTCCAGCGAACTGGAGCTCGCCTGGCACACGGAGGACGCTTTCTCCCCTCACCGTGCCGACTGGGTCGGTCTGTTCGCGCTGCGCAACGGAGGCGTGCCCACCACGCTCTCCCACGTCGACGTCACCCGGTTGCCCTCCCGGTTCGCCCGGGTCCTCGCCGAGCCCAGGTTCACCGCCCTCCCCGACGCCTCCCACGAGTACGCCGACGACGCCCCCCAGGGCGAGCCCGTCGCCATCCTCGGCGGACACCCCGACTGCCCGGTGCTGCGGATCGACCGTGACTACTTCCAGGCACGGGAGGGAGACGCCGAAGCAGCGGAGGCCCTCGCATGGGTCGTCGAGCACCTGGACGGAAACCTGACCGACATCCCGATCCGCACCGGGGACGTCTGCTTCGTCGACAACCGCAACGTGGTGCACGGCCGCCGTGCCTTCCGTGCCGGCTTCGACGGCCGCGACCGGTGGCTCAAGCGCGTCAACATCGTCCGCGACCTGCGGCGCACCCGACCCGGGCGCATGGACGGTTCGACCCGGGTCATCGGCTGACCGCATCGGCCGGCTGCCCCCACACCACCTACCAGCAGCTGCGAACGGCCCTCGCACAGGCCGTAAGGAGAAAGCCCCATGACCACTTCTGCCACCGCACCGCGCCCGGACACCGCCCCCGCCGCGCGTCCTGCCGTCCTGCTGGTCGAGAGCCGTCGCTCCGCCTTCACCGAGAGCGTCCTCAACCGCACCGATGTCGACGTGGTGCTGCTTCGCTTCGACTCGGTGCCCCTCACCGACGCGTACGTGCGGCGTACTGCCGACATCCCCACGTTCACCCTGGCAACGGCCGAGCCCCTCGAGGACGAGGCGGCCCGCTACCTCGACTGGATACAAGGCACCTCTTCCGTGCCCCGGCACTTCTGCAATCCCAATGAGGCCCTCCAGGCGCAGGCGCAGCGCTTCGCCTCTCTGGTCGGACTGCCGCACCTCTCCGAGACGCAGGTCGCCTGGGTCCGCAACAAGATGACGATGAAAGACCGTTACGCGGAGCTGGGCATCCCGCACGCCGCCTACCGGCCGGTCACCGAAGCCGGTGACCTGGAGGAGTTCGCCGACACCCACGGATGGCCGGTGATCCTCAAGCCGATCGACTCCGACTCCTGCATCGGCACGTACCGGCTCGATTCGCCGGCCGACCTGGCCCCGCTGCTGCCGCTGGACCCCGCGCTCACGTGGATGGTCGAGCAGTACATCAGCGGACGTGAGTTCCAGCTGTGCGCCGTCGTGGCCCGTGGGACCGTCGTGGACGCCTATTTGTCCAAAAACCCCCGCCCGATCCTGGAAGTCCTGGACGGAGCGATCAACGCCAACATCACTTACGCCCCGTCGGAGGAACTGCCTTTCGACGCCAGGGCCCTCGCCCAGCGCCTCACCGACGGACTGGGCATTCCCTACGGCTATCTGCACGCCGAGTTCTTCCTCACCGAGGACGGTGACTTCTACATGAGCGAGGTCGCGGCCCGGCTCAGCGGCTGCGAGGTACCGATGAACCACGGGCTCGCCTACGGTTTCGACTTCCTGGGCGTCGTCCTGGACACCTACATCGACCGGGTCCCCGTGCCGGACTACACGCGCGACCGCGCGGTCGGGGACCTGTTGCTGCCCATCCGTCCGGGGAAGCTGCTGAGCATCACCGGCGAGGAGGAGCTGCGCCGCCTGCCGGGTGTACTCGACGCCCATGTGACCGCCCGGCCCGGGGACCTCCTCGACCCACCGCGCGCCTCGCACGCCAGCACCGGTTACGTCCACGTGGAGGGTGCCACGGCGGACGAGGTGGAGCAGCGGATGCGCGCGGTGCTCGACCGCTTCGAACTGGAGGTCGTGGAGGCATGAGGAATCCGGATGGCCCGACCTTCCTCGCCTGCGCGACGCTGCCCGCCTACGACGATGCCGTCACCCGGTGGCAGGCCGAAGGTGCCGGAGTCGTCCCTGTACCGGTCTGGACGGGCGAACGCCACGACCTGCTCGACAGCCTCGTCCTCGCCGAGCAGGTGTACGACGGACTGCGGCACCCCGCCCCCTCCGACTCCGGCCTGGTCATCGGCGCGCCGCTGCCCGCACCGCTCCAAACGCTCGTCGGACCACTGGCCCGTACCTGGGCCCGTGATGTCTCCGAGATGCCGGAGGCGGGTTCCGTGCTGATCGTCGGAACCTACGCGGAGTTGCGCGCCAGTGCCGTCCAGGACATCGTCGAGCGGTGCCACGAGCAGGGGCGGGACCTGTTCCTGCTCACCGGCCGGGATGTCCATACGCTCAGCTGGATGGTCGCCAAGCAGTACGGACGCGCCGTGCCGGAGGGCGCCGCCGGAGTGGTCTCGGAGCACGACACACGGCCGCCGGCACCCGGCGTCCTGTGGTTCGGTGCCGACGACGTGCGCCACGAAGACGTCCAGGAGTTCGCGCTCGGGCGCGTGTGGCGCCGGCTGCTGCTGCACGGCAACGGCAAGGACGACCAGCTGAACCTCGGGCAGTTCACCGTGTGCGGGCTGAGCCCCGTCGGCGAGCGGCGTCCGGACATGGCCGGACCGAAGTGCGCGTACGGGCTCGGCTGCCCCAAGCCGGAGGACAAGCTGATCCCGGCGCAGCGGCTGCGAGCCGCTGAACTGGTCCTGGCCAACTGCTTCAGCGGTCCTCTGAGCGACCACGCCATGTACGACCCGAAGTACGTCATCCTGCTCAACGCTCTGGACGGACCCGCCCAGACCGTTCTGGCGACGCTCACCGCCTGCGACGCCCAGCGACCGGAGATCCTCGCCTGGGTCGCGGCCGGCGTGTCCGGCGGCAGTGCGGCGCGGGTGATCAACGAGCGGCTGGCGGACATCAATCCGTACCCGGCCTTCGTCCAGGCCGGCCTGAGTTCCTACGGGCCGTCCGAGGCCGCCGAGCCTGCCGCGGACGATCCCGGCCCGCCGCTGCACACGGTCGGGGCCAGGCTGGGAGGGCTGCTGGACAGCGGCCTGCTGGCGGACTCGTACCCACTGCGGCCACGGCTGCGGAAACTGGCCGACTCCGTGCTGCGTGACGCTGTGCGCACCGTCGTACTGTCCACGCCCGACCACGGCGTGGCGGCCAGGGCGATCGCCGACGAGGTGAAGTCCCTCGACCTGGCCCTGGCCCACCGGTTCGCGAAACACCATGACGACCCGGTCCTCCAGTTCCCCACCTACTGGGGAGAGCGCAGCGTCGCCGAAGCGCCCGTGCCCGTCGAGCAGCCGTGCGCCTGCGGCCTGCCGGTACGCAGCTACGTGCGGCGCGGCCGGGTACCGGTGGTCGTCGACACGGTACAAGCGGTGTGCGCGCGCTGCGGGGACGTCGTCAACTCGTTCCTCGGCGCACCCGAACTGCTCGTCAAGGCCGAGCAGCACACCGCGCCCGGCAGCCGCCTCCACGTGGTGGTCGAAGCCGTCGCGGAACATGCGGGAACGATCAACATGGGCATCGTACTGCCGACTTACCTGCTCGCCTCGGTACAGCCGGTACTGCGCCGGGTGGAGGTGGACGCCGGTGAACGCGCCCACGCGGAGTTCACCGTTCAGACGGCCCCCGAAGCCGCGCCGCAGGCCTACTACTTCACCCCGTACGCGGTCCACGGCCTGGGGATCGCGACCCGGCGCGTGCACTTCACGCTGGCTCCCGCCCCGGACGTGACCGCCGGCTCTTCCGGCGAGGAGCTCCTGTGAGCCGCCTCTCCCCGGAGGGGTCGATCCTCGTCCCCCTGCGGCACCGCCCGTTCCGGCAGTTGGCGTCGGGACGTCTGCTGATGTACTTCGCCAACGCGATGGCACCGGTCGTGCTCGCCTTCGCCGTGCTCGACCTCACCGGGTCCAAGACGGACCTGGGCATCGTGGTGGGCGCCCGGTCGCTGGCGAATGTCGTGCTGCTGCTCCTGGCCGGGGTGATCGCCGACCGGGTGTCCCGCACGGCGATCCTGCAGGGCTCCGCGCTCGCCGCCGCGTGCGTGCAGGGCGCCATCGCGGTGAGCGTCCTCATGGACTTCACCACGATCCCGCTGCTGATCCTGCTCAGCGTCCTCAACGGTGCGCTGTCCGCGGTGTCGCTGCCGGCCTCGGCGGCGCTCACGCCACAGACCGTGCCCGCCAGTATGTTCCGCCCGGCGAACGCGCTCATGCGTCTGTCCCTCAACCTCGGCATGATCATCGGCGCGTCGCTCGGTGGCGTGATCGTGGCCGCGCTGGGCCCGGGCTGGGGCCTGGCCTGCAACGCGGTGGCGTTCCTCGGCGCGGCGTTTTGCTTCTTCGGCATCAAGCTCCCCAAGAACGCGGACAAACCGTCCGAGCGCTCGCATCCCCTGCGGGAACTCCGCGAGGGCTGGCAGGAGTTCACCGCCCGCACCTGGGTGTGGGTGGTGGTGCTGCAGTTCATGGTGGTCAACGCCGTCGTCGCCGGTGGCATCCAGGTCCTGGGGCCCGCGGTCGCCGACGAGACGTTCGGCCGTACCGGGTGGGGCCTGGTGCTCGCCGCCCAGATGGCCGGGGCGGTGGCCGGAGGGCTCATCGCCGCGCGCTCCAAGGCCCGGCACGCGTTGCGGATCGGCGTGGCCGTGGTGGCATTCGAAGCGATGCCGCTGGTGGTCCTCGCGGAGGCGCCGGGAGTGCTCCTCCTCAGCCTGGCCATGTTCGTCAACGGAGTCGCCCTGGAGCAGTTCGGCGTCGCCTGGGACGTTTCCCTCCAGGAGAACATCCCGGCCGACCGCCTGGCCCGCGTCTACTCCTACGACGCACTCGGATCGTTCGTCGCCCTGCCGATCGGAGAGATCGCCGCGGGGCCGGTGGCGGAAGAGGTGGGCGTCGAAACCACCCTCCTCGCGGGGGCGGCTCTGGTGGTGGTGACCACGGCAGCGGTCCTGTGCAGCCGGGACGTACGCCGCCTGACCACTGGCGGGCATCCGAAGCCGTCCGAGGAACGGGGCCAGGAGGAGGCGCGGGCCTGAGGGCCGGCGACCGCGCCGCGGCGCAACAGCACGACGACAGCCAGTGCGAGAGAACGAGGTCACGTCATGACAGAAACCTCATCACCGGGTTCCTCCGCCTGCGGGTTGCTGGAGTCGGTGCTCCGGTCGGCGCGGCGCACCCCGGAGGCGACCGCGGTGGTGTACGGCGACGAGGAACTCACCTACCGGCACCTGGTGGCGCGGGCAGGCCGCATGGCCGAGGGCCTGAGCCTGCGTGGACTGACGCGGGGTGACCGGGTCGGTGTGTGCCTGGCGCCGGGCACCGACCTGGTGACGGCTTTCTTGGCGATCGTGTGGGCGGGGTGCGCCTACGTGCCGCTGGACCCCGCGCACCCGCCGCGGCGTCGCGCGGAGCTGCTGCGGGACTGTGGGGCCCGGCTGCTGATCGGTGGCACGGGCACGGCCGGCGCCGGGGCCGAACCCGTCCCCGGAGGCCCCGGGGCGGTCTCCCCGGCCGCTCTTCTCGCGCGGGCCGGCAAGACACCGGAGCCGCCGCCTCCGGCCGGGTCGCCCGACGACATCGCCTACATCTGCTACACCTCCGGCACATCCGGCACCCCCAAGGGTGTGGCCGTCCCCCAGCGCGCCGTCACCGACCTGGTGACCGACACCGACTACATCGGCCTCGGCCCCCAAGACCGCGTGGCGCAGGCGTCCAACCCCGCGTTCGACGCGGCCACGTTCGAGGTGTGGGGCGCCCTGTGCAACGGTGCCCGCCTGGTGGGGCTGCCCAGGGACGTCGTGGTGGATCCGGACGCCCTGGCCGATGCGGTCAGGGACCGCGGGGTGAGCGTGCTGTTCCTCACCACCGCGCTGTTCCACCTCGTGGCGCTGGAACGGCCGGACGCCTTCGCGCCGCTGCGGACGCTCCTGGTCGGCGGCGAGGTGCTCGACGCACGCCGCGTACGCCACGTGCTCGCGCACCCGCCCGGCGCTCTGCTGAACGTGTACGGGCCCACAGAGACCACGACGTTCGCCACCTGGCACACGGTGGACCGTCTCGCCGAGGACGCTGCGACCGTCCCGATCGGGGTGCCGCTGCGCAGGATGCGCGCTCACGTCCTGGACGAGTACCTGCACGAGGTCCCCGCCGGCGTCACCGGTGAGCTGTACCTCGCCGGCCCCGGTCTGGCTCATGGGTACTGGGCTGCGCCGACGGCGACCGCGGAGCGGTTCGTGGCCGACCCGGCCGGGGCGGCGGGAGACCGGCTCTACCGCACCGGCGACCGGGTCCGCCGCAGCGCCGACGGGACGATCGGCTTCCGGGGCCGGACCGACCAGCAGATCAAGATCCGGGGCTTCCGCGTCGAACAGGGTGAGGTGGAAGCGGAGTTGTCCAGTCACCCCGAGGTCGCCTCCGCCGCCGTGGCCGTCGACCGCGGGCCGTCGGACGACCTCCGCCTGACCGCGTACGTCACCCCGGCCCCGGGCGCGGGACCGGACCTGGCCGGGCGTGTGTCGGACTGGCTGCGCGAGACCCTCCCCGGCTACGCCGTGCCCTCCGCGATCGTCCAGCTGGACCGCCTGCCGCTGACCGGCAACGGCAAGGTCGACCGTTCCGCGCTGCCGGCCGGGAAGGCCCTGCGGCCCGCACGGACGTCCGCCGCGCCGCGCACCGCGCTGGAGTCGGCGCTGGCCGTGCTGTGGGCGGAGCTGCTCGACGCCGACGAGGTGGGGGTGCATGACGACTTCTTCCAGCTGGGCGGTCACTCCCTGACGGTCAACCGGCTCCGGGTACTGATCACGCAGACCCTGGGCGTGGAATTGTCCCTGGCGGAAATCTTCGACACGAAGACGGTGGCGGAACAGGCCGCGGCTCTCACCCTGCGCGAGCCCGCCCCGGGAGCCCTGGAAACGGCGGCCGACGAGCTGCTCAGGGTCACGGCCCTCACCGACGAACAAGTCGCCGCCGAACTGGCCCACGGGGAAAGGCGACGGGGAGACTGCCATGACGCGACCTGAGCCCGGGAACAACCGTCTGTCCGCGAGCCGGCTCCAGCTGCTCGGCGCCACACTCACCGGACCGGACCCGGCCCCGGACTCCCCGCCGCTTCCGTCCGCCCCGCAGCCGGGGCCGGACGGCCCACCGCCGCGGCCGTTGTCCTTCGGACAGGAACGGCTGTGGCTGGAGCAGCAGCTGTACGACAACGCCTCGGGCTACCACGTGCAGTTCGCGGTACGGCTGCGCGGAGATCTGGACGTGGCCGCCCTGGCCGCCGCCCTGGACGGAACGGTCGCCCGGCACAGTGCCCTGCACAGCAGCTACCGGGCCGGCGACGACGGTGTTCCGGTCCAGTTCCGGAGCCCCGGCACCACGGTCGGGCTGCCGACCGCCGACGCCCGGGGACCGCAGGACGAACAGCGCCTGCTCGCCGTCCACGCGCAACCCGCCTTCGACCTCGGCGCCGCCCCGCCGCTGCGGGCCCTGCTCGTCCGGCACACCAGCAGTCACCACGTGCTGTCCCTGGTCGTCCACCACATCGCTTTCGACGGCTGGTCTGTCGGCGTCTTCCTCAGGGACCTCGCGGAGCTCTACGCGGCACGGACGACAGGCCGGCCCCCCGCTCTCCCCGACCGGGTCCTGCAGTACGACGACTTCGCGGTCCGGCAGCGGGAGCGGCACACCGGCGCCGCCCTGCGGCCCAGCCTGGACCACTGGCTCTCGGTGCTGCGCGGAGCCCCCGCGGCCATCACGCTTCACCCTGAGCGCCCACGGCCCGCCGTACCCTCCCACGGGGCGGTCAGCCGTCCGGTGCGGATCGACGGCCCCGTGTTCCAGTCCCTCAACGCGCTCGTCCGGCGCGAAGGCGCCACCGTGTTCATGGCCGTCCTGGCCGCGTACCGACTGCTGTTGTCCTACGAGTCTGGCCAGGACGACATCGTGGTGGGCACCCCCGTCGCGGGCCGGGACACGCCCGGCGCCGAAGACGCCGTCGGCTGCTTCATCAACCTCCTTCCCCTGCGCGGAGACCTCTCCGGACGCCCGTCCTTCCGCGACCTGCTGCTCCGGGCCCGCGACGACGTCCTGTCGGCCCTGGCCCACCAGGAGCTCCCGTTTCAGCGCATCGTTTCCGAACTGCGACCGCCCCGCCTCCCCGGCAGGCCGCCCCTGGTACAGACGCTGCTCACCGTCGACACCACCCCGTCGGCCGCGCCGTCCGCCTACGGCCTGACCTTCGAAACGGTCGACACTGCCGCCCGGACGGCGGTGTACGACGTCGAACTGGAGCTGCGCGCCGGACCGGCGGGGCTGACCGGGGCCCTCACCCTGGCCTCAGACGTGTTCGACGAGGACGACGCGGACCGGCTGGTACGGACCCTGGCCGCCGTGCTGGAGCACGCGCTGGCCGACCCGGACCGGCCGGTCGCCGCCCTCCCCCCTCTCCGGAAGGGAGAGCGGCGGCCGCCGGCGGAACGCGACGACGCGGCCGAGCACGGAGTCCTCTCCCCCGAGCGGGAGTTCGCCGGCCAGGCGGCGCGTACGCCCCTCGCCACCGCACTCGTCCACCGTGGCCGGCCGGTCACGTACGCGGAACTGGAGGACCGGTCCGACCGGCTCGCGGACGCGCTGCTCGCCCTGGGCACCGGCCCGGGAGACCGGGTGGCGGTGTGTCTGGACCGATCACCCGACCTGCCCGCCGCGCTGCTCGCGGTGCTCAAGACCGGAGCCGCGTACGTACCGGTCGATCCGTCCTATCCCGTCGACCGGGTGCGGTTCGTCCTGGCCGACGCTTCCGTCGCGGCGATCGTGACGGACGCGGCCGGCCGGGCCCGTGTGACGGGCCGCCCGGGCTGCCCGGTGGTCGACGTCGCGGACGTCGGCGATACGGCCGGCGTGCCCGCGGGCACGCCCCGGCCGGTCGCGGCCGCCCAGGACCTGGCCTACGTCATCCACACCTCCGGATCGACCGGTCGCCCCAAAGGCGTCATGGTCGAGCGCCGGCAGGTGGCCAACTTCTTCGCCGCCATGGACCGGCGCATCGGAGCGGCGGGACCCGACGACGTCTGGCTGTCCGTCACCAGCGTGTCGTTCGACATCTCGGTGCTGGAACTGCTCTGGACCCTCGCCCGCGGCTACACCGTCGTCCTCCACGGCGGGGGCGATGCGCCCCTGCTTCCCGTGCACCGCGGGCAGCGGAAGATGGATCTCAGCCTGTACTCGTTTCCCGCCGACGGCGCCGATGACGCCGACGCCGCTCACGGAGCCGGGGAACACTACCGGCTGCTGCTGGAGGCGGCCCGGTTCGCCGACGACCACGGACTCACCGCCGTATGGATGCCCGAACGGCACTTCCACCCCTTCGGCGGGGCCTACCCCAACCCTTCGGTCGCAGCGGCCGCCGTTGCCGCGATCACCCGGCGGGTCGGGATCCGGGCCGGCAGTGTGGTGGCGCCGCTGCACCATCCGGCGCGCATCGCCGAGGAGTGGGCGATGGTCGACGGACTGTCGGGCGGGCGGGTCGGGCTCTCCTTCGCCTCCGGCTGGCATCCCCGGGACTTCGTGCTGGCCCCCGGCCGCTTCGAGAACCGGCAGGAGACACTGCGCGGCACGCTGGAAACGGTGCGGCGGCTGTGGCGCGGAGAGACCGTCGGTTTTCCTCGCGGTACGGGCGGGACCACCGGGATCACCGTCCGTCCGCGCCCGGTGCAGCCCGAACTGCCGTGCTGGACGACCGCTTCGGGCAACCCTGACACCTTCCGCTCGGCAGGTGCGCTCGGCACCCACGTACTCACCCACCTGCTCGGCCAGGACGTCGACGGACTCGCCGACCGGATCGCCGCCTACCGGGCGGCCTGGCGGGAGAACAACGCGGGTCCGTCCGACGGCCACGTCACGCTCCTGCTGCACGGCTTCCTCGGCTCCGCCGACGACACCGTACAGAACCAGGCCCGTGAGCCGCTGTTGCGGTACCTGCGCACGTCCCAGCACCTGTCACGGACAACCGACGACCCGGCGACGGACGGCGGGGGCACCTCCGACGAGGCCGAAAGGGCCCTGCGGGAGAGCGTCGAACGCCACCTGTCGCACACCGGCCTGTTCGGCACGCCCGAGAGCTGCCTGCCGCTGGTGCGGCGACTGTCGGAGGCCGGCGTGGACGAGATAGCCGTCCTGATCGATTTCGGGCTCCCGACCGACACCGTCCTCACCGGCCTGCCCCACCTGGCCGAACTGCACCGCCTGGCGAACGCCGCCACGGGCGGGGCGGCGCCCGGGCCCTCCCCGGACGACGAGTCGGTCGCCGGACTCGTCGCCCGCCACGGCGTCACCCACCTCCAGTGCACGCCCTCCCTCGCGCGGCTACTGCTCGACGAGCCCGCCTCCAGGGCAGCGCTGGGGCGCCTGCGGCTGCTGGCCGTGGGCGGCGAGGCCCTGCCGCCCGCCCTGGCCGGCCGGCTGCGCGCCGCCGGGCCGGGCCGGCTGCTCAACATGTACGGACCGACCGAGGCCACGGTGTGGGCAACCACCGGCGAGGTCCTGGAGGCGGACGTGTCCGCCGGGACCGTCCCCCTCGGCACACCGGTCGCGAACACCCGGGCACACGTCCTGGACGCCGCGTTGCGTCCCGTCCCGCCCGGCCGTCCGGGCGAGCTCTACCTGGGCGGGGAGTGCGTAGCCCGCGGCTATCTGGACAGACCGGCGCTGAGCGCCGGCCGGTTCGTCGCGGATCCGTTCAACGTCGGGACCCGGCTCTACCGGACAGGCGACCTGGCCCGCCGGCGGGCCGACGGACGCCTGGAGTTCCTCGGCCGCGCAGACCAGCAAGTCAAGATCCACGGATTCCGGGTGGAGCCGGGCGAGATCGAGGCCGTGCTCGCCGAACACCCGTCGGTCTCGGCGTGTGCCGTCGTCGCCCGTGGACCGTCCGGCGAACAACGCCTGGCGGCGTATTACACCCGCGTCACCGGGGCGGCGCCGTCCAGTGCGAAGGAGCTCCGGGACCACCTCGCCGCACGCCTGCCGGCAGCTCTGGTACCGGCATCACTGCGGGAACTGGAGACGCTCCCGCTGACACCCGGCGGCAAGGCCGACCGGTCCGCGCTGCTCGGTCTCTTCCCCGGTCCCGCACGGGAGACCGGCGGCCCGCCGCCGGCCCCCGCCACCGGGCACGAACCGGCCCCGGCCGGGCGAGCCGCCACGGAGGAGGCCCTGGTGAAGGTCTTCGCCGACGTGCTGGGCATCGACGCGCTCGGAGCGCACGACGACTTCTTCCTCCACGGCGGTGACTCGATCCTCGCGATACGGGCCGTGGACCGGGCGGGCCGCCGGGGCCTGGTCATCACCCCGTCCCTGCTGCTGCGGAACCCCACCGCCGCCGGGCTGGCCCCGCACGCGCGGGCTGCCGTGCCCTCGCCCGCGGGCGGGCCGGGCGCCGGGCCCGTGACCGGGGTGGTCCCGCTCACCCCGATCCAGCGCTGGTTCACCGGCCAGAACCTGCCCGAGCCGTCCCACTACAACCACGCGATGCTGCTCGAGGCACCGAAACCGCTGCGGACCGACAGGCTCGCACGCGTCGCGCAGCACCTGCAGACCCACCACGACGCCCTGCGCACCCGGCTCGTTGAGCACAGTCCCGGCGGGTGGCGGCAGATCGTCCTCACCGCGGAGGAAGCCGGCCCGGTCCCCGTGGACCGGATCCCGCTCACCGGATCCGGCGGCCCGGACGACGCCGCCGTCGTCGAGGCGGCAGGCGCCCGGCTGCAGGCTCAGCTGTCCCTCCAGGACGGCCCGCTGATGCGACTGGTCCACTTCGACGGCCTCGGCAAGGTGCCGGACCGCCTGTTGCTGATCGTGCACCACCTGGTCGTGGACGGCATTTCCGGGCGGACCCTCCCGGAAGATCTCTGGTCCGCCTACCTCCAGGAGGAATCCGGCGAACCCGTCGTGCTCCCCCCGCGCACCGCCTCCTTCCAGTCGTGGGCGCGGGCGCTCACCGACTACGCCGGTTCGCCCGCTGTCGCGGCGGAGGCGGACTACTGGCTGGGCCTCCCCTGGCAGGACACCGGCCGTCTGCCGGTGGACCGGGTGCAGGCCGAGGACCGGGAAACCGACGAACGCTGCCTGGTGGTCCGGCTGGACCCGCGCCGGACCCACCGGCTGCTGCACGAGACCACCGGCAGCGGCCGCGCCCACATCGACGACGTACTGCTCACCGCGCTGGCAGGCGCCCTGGAGCGGTGGACGGGCCACCGCAGGACGCTGCTCGACCTCGAAGGCCACGGCCGCGAAGACCTGTTCGGCCTCGACGTCTCCCGGACGGTCGGCTGGTTCACCGCGCTGTACCCGGTCCTCCTCCCGGCCGGCCTCGGCACCGCGCCGGCCGACGTCGCCCGCACCGGAGACGTCCTGCGAGCCGTGCCGCACCGCGGAATCGGCCATGGTGTGCTGCGCTACTTGTCCGACGACCCGGATCTCAGGGCACGCCTGGCCGCCCTGCCGCAGCCCGAGGTGATCTTCAACTACCTCGGGCGGTTCGACGGCTCGCTCGGTCCTTTCCGTCTCCTGCGCGACCCGGTCGGACCGGACCGCGGGCCCGCCGGCCGGCGCAGCCACCGCCTGATGGTCAGTGGCGCGGTCGAGGCCGGCCGACTGCGCCTGGAATGGGCGTACAACCATCGCGTCCACCGGGCGGAAACGATTCGCGCGGTGGCCGAGGACTTCATGTCCCGTCTGTGTGAGGTGATCGAGAGTGGCGACAGCCGGCAGAAGCACTGATACGGAAAGCACCCCGGAGCCGCCGCGGACCTTGCACGAATCGTTCCGCGACCGAGCGGCAGAGCGGCCGTCGGCGGTCGCCGTGGGGTGCGGCGACGAGGTACTGACGTACGGGGAACTGGACGAACGCTCGGACCGGCTGGCAACGCTGCTCGCTTCGGCCGGCGCCGGGCCCGAACACCTTGTGGCGATCGCCCTGCCCCGGTCGGTGGATCTCGTCGTCGCCGTCCTCGCCGTGCTGAAGACCGGCGCCGGATACCTGCCCTTGGACCCGGAACTGCCGGACCGGCGGCTGGAGTTCATCCTCACCGACGCCCGGCCGGTGTGCACGGTCATCAGCACGCGGCTCGCCCGGGACCAGAACGCCGCCGCACGCGGCGGCCGGCTGGTCCTGATCGATGCCGACGCCACGAGGACCACTCCGGCGGACGGGACCTCCACCACGCCGTCCGTCCCCGCCCGGCCCGTCGCCCTGCCCGGCAACACCGCCTACGTCATCTACACCTCGGGGTCGACCGGTGCGCCCAAGGCGGTGGTCGTCACCCACCACAACGCGCTGCGCCTGTTCTCCGCCGCACAGCGCGCAATGGACTTCGGCCCGGACGACGTGTGGACGCTGTTCCACTCCTACGCCTTCGACTTCTCCGTGTGGGAGATCTGGGGAGCTCTGCTGCACGGAGGGAGGCTCGTCGTCGTGACGGCCGACACCGCGCGCTCACCCGCGGCCCTGCTCGGACTGCTCAAGAGCGAGGGGGTGACGGTCCTCAGCCAGACGCCTTCGGTGTTCCACGAACTCGCCCGTGAGGAACGGGCCCCGGGCGCGACGGCCCTCGCCCCGACCGTGCGGCGGGTGGTCTTCGGCGGGGAGAAACTGGACCCCGCGCTGCTCGGCGACTGGTTCGACCGCCATCCGCACGGCCCGGACCTTGTCAACATGTACGGCATCACCGAGACCACCGTCCACGTCACCCACCACGCCCTCGATGCCTCCGCGACCGTTCACGGCGCGCCCAGCACGATCGGTGCACCCCTGGACGACCTGCGGGTGCATCTGCTGGACGACCGGCTCCGTCCGGTGCCGGACGGCGTCACCGGCGAGTTGTACGTCGCCGGGCCCGGCCTGGCCCGCGGGTATCTGCGACGCGCCGGCCTCACGGCGTCCCGGTTCGTCGCCGAGCCCGCAGGACCGCCGGGCAGCCGCATGTACCGCACCGGTGATCTGGCACGCCGGGGCCGCGGCGGCGCACTGGAATTTCTGGGGCGGGCCGATCAGCAGGTCAAGATCCGGGGTTTCCGGATCGAACCCGGCGAGATCGAATCCGCCCTGGTCACCCATCCCGACGTGGAGTGGGCGGCGGTGACCGTCCGGGAGAACCACCTGGGCGACCGACGACTTGTCGGATACGTCGTACCGACCGACAGCCGGGACCGTGCGGCAGACCGGAGCCGTGCCGCAGACCAGGACCGTGCGGCGGACCGGTCCCACCGGATCGACGGCTGGCGGACGGTCTTCGACGCGGTCTACCAGGACATGGCGAAGCGCCCCTTCGGAAGCGACTTCAGCGGCTGGAACAGCGCCTACGACGGGCAGCCGATACCCGGGCCGGACATGGAGGAATGGCGGCGATCCACGGTCGAGCGCATCCGGTCCCTGCGGCCGCGGCGCGTCCTGGAGATCGGCGTCGGCAGCGGCCTGATCCTCTCCGAGGTCGCTCCGGAAAGTACCGCTTACTGGGGCACCGACCTGTCGCCCGAGGCGATCGGCGCACTGCGGCAGCACGTCGCCCGCACGCCGGGGCTGGCCGGCCGGGTCGAACTCGCCGTCCGGGCCGCCGACGACACCACCGGCCTGCCGTCCGGTTTCTTCGACACGGTCGTGCTCAACTCGGTGGTCCAGTTCTTCCCCGACGGGGACTACCTGGCCCAGGTACTGAGCCGCTGCGTGGACCTGTTGGCGCCCGGCGGGGCCGTGTTCGTCGGAGACGTGCGCAACATGCGGCTGCACCGCCTCCTCGCCACCGCGTCCGAGGCCCGTCGCGGGGGCGCCGGTCTTCCGGAGGACGTCCTGCGCGAATCCGTCGAGCGGGCGATGCGGACCGAGCAGGACCTGCTCGTCGCCCCCGAGTTCTTCACCGCGCTGGAGCAGGACGTCCCGGGTATCGGCAGTGTCGACCTGCGGATCAAACGGGCCCGGCACCACAACGAACTCAGCCGCTACCGCTATGACGTGGTGCTGCGCAAGCACAGGAGCGGCCACAGCCGTCCGGCCGCCTCGGAACCCGTGCTCCACTGGGGAAAGGACATCAGTGACGTCGAGGAGCTGACATCCCGGCTCGCCTCGGAGCGGCCCTCACGGCTGCGGCTCCGGGGTGTCCCCAATGCCCGTCTGGAGCAGGATCTCGCCGTTCTGCGACAGGTGTACGGGCAGCAGGACGACGGGCCGGCGACCGCTCACCGCGGGGTGGACCCCGAGCAGGTCGTCGAACTCGCCGAAGCCCTCGGCTATGCCACAGCCGCCACCTGGACGGCCGGCGCCGAGGACGGGAGGCTGGACGTGGTATGCGTCGCGTCACCGTCTCCCGGCGTGCCCGCGCAGGTCGGAGACGTCCGGCCCGCCGGGTCCGCGCAACGCCGAGGCGCGCGCGCCTCGGCGTACACCAACCGGCCCCAGGAGGCGTCCGGGGCGGCGGCGGCGCCGTCCGGGCTCCGGGAACACCTGCGCCGATGGCTGCCCGAGCCCCTGGTGCCCACCACGTTCGTAGTTCTCGACCGCGTCCCGCTGACCGCGAACGGCAAGGTCGACCGGGCCGCCCTGCCTGCCCCTGCCGGCCGTACCGGTGGCCGGGGAACCGCGCCGCGCACCCGCGAGGAACACGCGCTGTGCCGCGTCATGGAGGATCTGCTGGGCCTCACCGGCATCGGTGTCGACGAGGACTTCTTCGCCCTGGGCGGTCATTCCCTGCTGGCCACCCGGCTGATCGGCCGCGTCCGTGCCGAACTCGGTGCCGAGCTGACGATCAAGCAGGTTTTCGAAACCCCCACTGCGGCGGCCCTGGCCGTACGGCTCGGCGGCACCGGCCGTGTCCGGCCGCTGACCGCCGCCACCGTGCGGCCGGATGTGTTTCCGCTGTCCCATGCACAGCGTCGGCTCTGGTTCCTGCATCACTTGGACCCCGAGTCCCCCGTCTACAACGTGCCGTTGGTGTTCCGTCTGGGTGGGGAGGTGGACGAGGCGGCGCTGGGCAAGGCCCTGCTGGACGTGGTCGGCCGCCACGAAGCACTGCGGACCGTCTTCCCCGAACAGACAGGCATCCCGCAACAAGTGGTCCTGGAACCCCCCACCGACCTACCACTGCCCGTGACCGAAACCCCACCCGGCACACTCGAAGAAGCAATGGCGGCAACCGCCCGCCAACCCTTCGACCTCACCACCCAACCCGCCATACGCGCACACCTGTTCCGCCCCCAGAACCACGACCCCGCACTCCTGCTGGTCCTGCACCACATCACCTGCGACGGCTGGTCGGCCGACATCCTCTCCCGCGACCTCTCCCACGCCTACCACTGCCGCCGAACCCAGCACACCCCCCAGTGGCCGCCCCTGCCCGTGACCTACCGCGACTACACCCAATGGCACAACGAACTCCTCGGAGACCCCGACAACCCCCACAGCACCCACACCCGCCAACTCACCTACTGGACCACCACACTCCAAGGAGCACCCGCAGAACTCACCCTGCCCACCGACCACCCACGCCCCGCCCGCACCACCGGCCACGGCGACACCGTGCCCTTCACCCTGCCACCCCACACCCACACCCGACTCAGCCACCTGGCACAAGAAACCAACGCCACCGTATTCATGGTCCTCCACGCAGCCTGGGCCACCCTCCTCACCCGCCTCGGAGCAGGAACCGACCTCCCCATCGGAACAGCCGTAGCCGGACGCAACGACCACACCCTGGACCACCTCGTAGGACACTTCATCAACACCCTGGTCCTACGCACCAACACCAGCGGCAACCCCACCTTCCGACAACTCCTCCACCACACCCGCGAAACCGACCTGGCCGCCTACGCCCACCAAGACCTCCCCTTCTCCCACCTCGTCGCCGCCCTCAACCCACCCCGCACCCCCTCCCACCACCCCCTCTTCCAAACCATGATCTCCCTCCACCGGCCGAGCCCGTCCCGGTGGCCGGTGGAAACCGAACTGGCCGGACTCGGCATCGCCCGGTTCGACCTGTCCTTGGGCCTGACCGAGAGGGTGACAGCCGACTCCGAGGCCGCCGGGATCGACGGTGTCCTGGAGTACGCCACGGACCTGTTCACCCGGGAGACCGCCACAAGAATGGCCGCCGGACTGGAACAGCTCCTGGAGGCCGTGTGCTCCGATCCGGACCTGCGGATCGAGGAGATCCCCCTCCCCCCGGACGCGACGGTGCCGACGGGCGGCGGGGCATACACCACCGGCCCTGTCTCCCCGTCGGACAGCTCCGGTCCGGCCGGCGGTCCGGGCGCCACCGTCCACGGCTGCTTCGAGGAACAAGCGGCCAGGACACCGGACGCGGTGGCCGTCACCGGATCCGACGGCTCCCTGACGTACGAGCAGCTCGACGCACGTGCGCAGCGGCTGTCCCGTCTGCTGGCCGACCGCGGAGCCGGACCGGAGCACGTGGTGGCGCTGTCACTGCCGCGCTCGGCCGGACTTGTCGTCGCGCTGTTGGCGGTGCTGAAGGCCGGAGCCTCGTTCCTGTACATCGACCCCGCTCTGCCCGCCGCGCGTGTCCGGACGATGCTGGCCGACAGCCGCTCCGTGCTGCTGGTGTGCGCACTCGACACCCGTGTCCCGGTCCCGGCTGAGGCGTGTCCCCGGCTCGTCCTGGACGCCCCCGGGACTGAAGCCGAACTCGCACGGCAGCCCGGGGCCCGCCCGGATCCCACGGCCCGGCCCACACCGCTCGATGCCCGCCACCCGGCCACAGTCGTGTACACCTCCGGATCGACCGGCCGCCCCAAGGGCGTGGTCGTCACCCACGCGGCCCTGACCGGGCTTCTCCGGAGTCACCTGCGTCGGCGTATCCCGCCCGCCACGCCCGGGAAGCGGCTGACGGTGGCCCACACCGCCTCGTTCTCCTTCGACGCCTCCTGGGACCCGCTGCTGTGGATGTTCGCGGGCCACCACCTGCTGGTGTTCGACGAAGAAACCGTGCGTGACCCGGCCGCGTTGGCCGACCGCGTCGCTTCCGACCGGGTCGACGTCCTGGACACGACACCCTCGCATGCCCACCATCTGCTGGCAGCGGGTCTGCTGGACGCCGTACACCGGCCGTCCGTCATGGTCCTGGGCGGCGAACCGCTCCCCGCGCAACTCCGGGACACGCTGACCGGGTCCCACCTCACGGTGCACGACCTGTACGGTCCCACCGAAAGTACCGTCGACGCCTACGCCTGGTGTTCGGAGCCGGCCGGGCTGCCGCGAGGTGAGGTGGTGAACGGCACCGGGCTGCGCGTCCTGGACGACCGTATGCGCCCGGTGCCGCCGAATGCCTCCGGTGAGCTGTACCTGTCCGGGCCCGGGCTGGCGCGCGGCTACCTGCGGAGGTCCGCGCTGACCGCCCAGCGGTTCGTGGCCGATCCGGCCGGCCCTCCGGGTGCCCGCATGTACCGGACCGGTGACATGGCCCGGCTGACGGCGGACGGCACCCTGCACCTGCTGGGACGGAGCGACGACCAGCTGAAAATACGCGGTTTCCGGATCGAGCCGGGCGAGGTCGAAGCCGTCCTCGGGACGCACCCGGCCACCGGTCAGGCCGTGGTGGTCGCAGTACGGGACCGGGGCGAGGACCTCGGCCCGCGGTTGGTGGCGTATGTGACACCGTCGGACGCCGACCTGGACGCCCTGCGGGCACACTGCTCCGCCTTGCTGCCGTCGTACCTGGTGCCGGCCGTCTTCGTCCCTCTGGAACGGATGCCGCTGACCGCGAACGGCAAGATCGACCGGGCGGCCCTGCCCCCGCCAGGACGGGGACGGAACACGCCACCGGGGTTCCGCACCGCGCGGGAAGAAGTCGTGTGCGGTGTATTCGCCGACGTCCTCGGTCTGGACCGGGTGGAGCCCGAGGACGACTTCTTCGCCCTGGGCGGGCACTCGCTGCTGGCGACCCGGCTGGTCAGTCGGATCCGTACGGCGCTGGGCGGCGAACTGCCTCTTTCGAAGCTGTTCCTCACACCGACACCGCGTGCGCTGGCAGCCGACTCCGGCGAGACTCTCCGCCCGCGTCCGAGGTCGCGACCGTCGAAGCGTTCCGGGGGTGTTCCCCTGTCCCCGGCCCAGTTCCAGTTGTGGTTCCACAGCCAGATGAACAACGCTCCGACATACAACGTGCCGTTGGTGTTCCGTCTGGGTGGGGAGGTGGACGAGGCGGCGCTGGGCAAGGCCCTGCTGGACGTGGTCGGCCGCCACGAAGCACTGCGGACCGTCTTCCCCGAACAGACAGGCATCCCGCAACAAGTGGTCCTGGAACCCCCCACCGACCTACCACTGCCCGTGACCGAAACCCCACCCGGCACACTCGAAGAAGCAATGGCGGCAACCGCCCGCCAACCCTTCGACCTCACCACCCAACCCGCCATACGCGCACACCTGTTCCGCCCCCAGAACCACGACCCCGCACTCCTGCTGGTCCTGCACCACATCACCTGCGACGGCTGGTCGGCCGACATCCTCTCCCGCGACCTCTCCCACGCCTACCACTGCCGCCGAACCCAGCACACCCCCCAGTGGCCGCCCCTGCCCGTGACCTACCGCGACTACACCCAATGGCACAACGAACTCCTCGGAGACCCCGACAACCCCCACAGCACCCACACCCGCCAACTCACCTACTGGACCACCACACTCCAAGGAGCACCCGCAGAACTCACCCTGCCCACCGACCACCCACGCCCCGCCCGCACCACCGGCCACGGCGACACCGTGCCCTTCACCCTGCCACCCCACACCCACACCCGACTCAGCCACCTGGCACAAGAAACCAACGCCACCGTATTCATGGTCCTCCACGCAGCCTGGGCCACCCTCCTCACCCGCCTCGGAGCAGGAACCGACCTCCCCATCGGAACAGCCGTAGCCGGACGCAACGACCACACCCTGGACCACCTCGTAGGACACTTCATCAACACCCTGGTCCTACGCACCAACACCAGCGGCAACCCCACCTTCCGACAACTCCTCCACCACACCCGCGAAACCGACCTGGCCGCCTACGCCCACCAAGACCTCCCCTTCTCCCACCTCGTCGCCGCCCTCAACCCACCCCGCACCCCCTCCCACCACCCCCTCTTCCAAACCATGCTGTCCTTCCGCGACGTGGACGGGCCGTCTTCCACGCCGTCGGCGCTCAGCCGATGGGAGGGGGCGGTCTTCACCGGAACAGTCGTCTACGACCTGCAGATGGAGGTGACCGCGCGACGGAATCCCGGCAGCCGGACCTGTGTCCTGGAAGGAATCCTCAGTTACAGCACCGACCTGTTCGACCCGGGCACCGCAGAGCGGATCACCCGTGCCTACGCACACATCCTTGACACGGTCACCACCGACCCGTCTCTGCGCCTGAGTTCCATCCGGCTTCCCGCGGCAGGATGACGCCCTGCGCCGAACCATGCCGTATGTGCGGCAACGCAATGAACCGAGAGGACAGACATGAGCACCAACCCGTTCGACGACGAGCACGGACGCTTCTACGTACTGATCAATGACGAGGACCAGCACTCTCTGTGGCCCGCCTTCGCCGACGTGCCGGGCGGCTGGCGCGTTGCCTACGGTGAGGAGAGCCGCGCCGCTTGTCTGCAGTACGTCGAGGACCACTGGACCGACATGCGGCCTCGAAGCCTGCGCGAGGCCATGGATACGGACCGCACCTGACAGCACAGCCCCGGGGGCGACGGGCGGCTCGGGCGAACAACGCCGCAGGCGAGTCGGAGGAGAGCCCGGTGGCGGGCGGGGCGTCAGCGGGACATCAGCGGTACGTCAGCGCAACGGCAGGGCGGGGACCGAGGCTGTGAGCAGACCGGTTGTCCGCACAGGACATCGACCGCACCGACCGCATCACACGGGGAGCTTCACATGCGTACCTCCATCCGCCGCCCTGCCGTACTCGCCGCGACCGCCTTCGCCGCACTCAGCCTGACGCTCACCGCCTGCGGTGGCGGCGGCGGCGCGAAGGACGAGGGGGCCGCCGCGCCCGCCCCGGCCCCGAAGTCCGCTGACGCCGGCTCCCAGAAGAAGGACACCGCCGCCGACGGCCGGGCGGCGCAGGACCGGGCGGACACCGGCACCGCCGGTTCCGGCAGCTCGGGCTCCGGCTCCGCCGCCTCCACCACGCAGGCCGCTTCCAGCAAGAGGACCGGCACGAAGATTCCGGCCTGCACCGTCGACGACGTGAAGATCTCCGCGGCCGAACAGCCCGGCGTGCCCACCACGCACATCACGCTGACCGCGACGAACGTCTCGGGTCACGCCTGCACGCTGCTCCAGTACCCGCTGATCGCGTTCAGCGACCTGCCCCAGACCGCCAAGGACGTCCCGCCCGTCGCCAAGAGCAGGCCCGCTGCCCCCGTCGTGCTGAACGCCGGCGCCCCGGCCTACGCCGCCGTACGCATCAACAACGGTGGCGTCGACGAGCAGAACCACGCCGTCACCTCCTTCTCCGTGAACCTCTTCGCCACCGACGGCCCCGCCGAGGGCAGCGAGACCGTCACCGCGCCCAAGGGCGGCATCGCCGTCGACGACGCGGCCGCGAAGACCGGTTACTGGACGCCCGAACTGCGCAACGGCGCCGACGACTTCTGATCCGTCACCCCCGGGGACCGGCCCGGACGCACACACGGCGGCGCCCCGACCCCGGTCGGGGCGCCACTGAGGGCACGGACTGCTCCGCCGCCGAGGGGGCACGCGGGCGGGCGGGGCCAGATTGATCTCTTGCATCATCCTCCGCAGCAGGGGCACATGGGGATGAGACGGTCAGGAAGCGGCCCCTCCGACAGGCATGCTTCCTGGAGTCCACGTTGCTGTTTCCGTACTACCGCCTCGGCGTCGACCGTCTCGTGATCGAGATTCACGAGGTGATCGACTTCGGCGAGCAGGACGCCGCTGAAAGCGAGCTGCGTACGTTGATCTCGCGTTCCGGCGCCCGGATCGTGATTCTCGACGTGCACACGTCGCTGGTCACCGCTGCGGCTGTCAACGTGCTGCTGCGCGTTCGGCAGGTCGCCCGCCACGGAGGAGCCGTGCTGTCCGTGGTGGCGCGTCGGCCTCTGGCCCGCAAGGTGTTCCGCATCGCCGGTGTCTACCGGTTCCTGCTGGTGACCGCCACGTTGTCCGGCGCCGTAGCCTGCGCGCGCGGATGCCGTCCCGTCTCGAAGCAGCCGGCGCGGCGGGACCAAGGCGTCGGGGGGTGAACCCCCTGCGGCTCAGGGCCGGGGGCGCAGCTCGTCCTGGGCCGGCGGCCGGCCCGAGATATTGGTCAGGAGGTCGGCGCACAGGTCGCGCAGCTTGATGTTGCGGTGCTGGGAGGCGCTGCGCAGGATCGCGAAGGCGCGTTCGGCGGTGCACCGCTGCTGTCCCATGATCACGCCGATGGCCTGGTCGATGACGGTGCGGGACTTCAGCGCGGTCTGCAGGTGGTCGGCGAATTCCTGGGCGTCGCCGATCCGCTGCGCCAGCGCGATCCCTCCGGTGGCCTGCGCCGCCAGCGCGCGGAGGAAATCCATGTCAACGTCCGCCGACCCGTCCGGCTTGGCGAAGTACAGGTTCAGGGCACCGGCTGTGTGGGTGTGGGCCGCGATCGGCAGTGAGACGGAGGAACGGATGCCGCACGCCACGGCATAGGCCGGGTAGTCGCCCCAGCGCCGTTCGCCCATCATGTCGTCGACCAGGACTTCTTTCGCCGTGCGCAGCGACTGGAGGCACGGGCCGTCGTTCTGGCCGTACTGCTTCTCGTCCAGCTCCCCGGCCCTTGGGCCGGTGCTGGCCACGGTCAGGGGCCGGCCCCGGCGCTCCAGCGTGATGCCGACCCCGTCGGCGGCCGGGCTGCGCCGCAGAGCACTGTCGACAAGAGCCTGCAGGAACTCATCGACACTTTCGGCGTCGAGCAGCAAGCCGGTCAGGTCCGGTACGCCGAGGTCCGGTACGCCGGAGGGGGGTCCGTCAACCATGGTCGTTCCTCTTCCGGGCCGGCCGACCCGTGATCGGCCGTGAAAGCAGGGGTTTCCGGGGGCCACGGAACCCAACCCGAGGGTGATGCCTCCGGCACGTCACGGTCCGCCCTGCTCCGGCGGGGAGGCGAGGCGGGCGGCTCTCCCATTGTCGCAGCTTCCGGTGCGCACGAGGGGTTCGACCGCCCGGAGCGGGTCCGCCCTCTGACGCGCGGCGGTCGCCTCCGGGAGCGGTCGCCGTGACGCGCGTGCCGCCATCGGTGGCCGAAGCACCGCCGCCGTGAGGGATCGGCGCGTCCGGGTACAGGAACATGCGGCCGGTCGACCGGTCGGCCCGACGCGTACGCGTCCTGAGGAAGCCTGCAACCGTCCGGCTCGCCCTCGGCTGGGACAGCCGGCTCCCTGTAGTACCGCCGGCCCGGTTGCCGACGGTACGTGTACCGACACACAAGGCGGCAGCTGATGGATCACTCCCGCGTTCCCGTTCTCGAAGCGCTGGAGGCGTTCCGGCGTCGCGGGGATTGCCGGCCTGGGGCATGGCCGCCGAGGCCGACCTCGTCGTCACCAGCGTCCACAAGATGAGCAGTGCCGTCGAGCAGAGCTCCGTCTTCCACCTCCAGGGCGACCGCGTCCCCCCCGGTGTGCTCAAGCAGCGCGAGGACCTGCTGGGCACCACCAGTTCGTCGTCCCTGGTGTACGCCACCCTCGACGGATGGCGCCGGCATGCCCGGGCCGGTGCTCCTCGGCCGGGAGGCGGTGCGTGAGGGCACGACGGCGGACCTGGACCCGCTGAAGATCACCGTCGACGTGCGCGGGCTCGGCATCAGCGGCATGCAGGCGGCCGAATGGCTGCGCGCCCACTGCCACATCGACATCGGCTCCTCCGGCACCTGCCGGATCAGCGGCCAGATCACCCACGCGGACAACGACCACACGGAGAACCTGCTCGTCGACTCCCTGCGCCGGCCGGTCGATCACGCCGACTCCATCGAGCGCCGGCCACAGGTCCTGCTGCCCGGGGCGGGAGAGCTGGCACTGGAGCAGCCCGTGCTTCCCCGCGACGCCTTCTTCGCCGGGGCCGAGCACGTCCCGGCGGAGAAGGCCGTCGAGCGGATCACCGCGGAGATGCTCAGCCCTTATCCGCCCGGGGTGCCGGTCGTCGCGCCCGGGGAGGTCATCACCTCGGCGGTGGTGGACTGCCTGCGCAGCGGCGTGGCGGCGGGCATGCTCGTTCCCGACGCTTCGGATCCGTCCCTGGAGACCTTCCGGGTGACGGCCGAGTAGCGCGGAAGCCGCCTGGTGTGCCGCGGTGCTCACTCGTGACGTGAGGAACGGGGGCTCCGCGGCACCGGCGGGACCGCGGCGGAGCCGGCGGACGCGACGAGAAGCAGCGGGCGCGGCGAGGAGCAGGGGGCGCGGCATGGCTCAGGAAAGGCCCTCGCCGAGTGCGGAAAGGGCGGCCGGGCCGTAACCGGCGCCGGCCAGGGGACGGCGGATGTCGTGTTCGAGGTCGGGCAGGTAGCCGACGAGTACGTCGGCGGGGCCGTGGACCCGTACCCGGCCGAGGGCGGCGGGCAGCAGCACGGTCTGTGCCCGGCCCAGCTCCTGTGACCGGTCACCGCAGGTGAAGGAGGCCGGAGCTCCCGCGTTGCTGAGGACGAGGGCGGTCGCGAAGGCGTGGTCCAGCCGGGCTCCGGCCCGCACCTGCCACCGCTCCAGGGCGAAATAGGGGCCGGCGCACAGGATCACCCGTACGACGCCGTCGCCGGCCGGCAGTCGCAGGCCGGGCACGAACTCCGGCCGCGGGTCCGGCTTCCACTGGTCCAGGAGCGCGTCGACGTTGGTGTGCCACTGCTCGTCGCCGAGCTCCGCCCCGTCCTCCATGCGATGGCGCATGGCGTGCTCCTGGAGGTCGGAGGTCTGCTCGATCTCGTAGACCAGCGTGCCGGGGCCGAAGCTGTGCAGGGTGCCCGCCGGGACGTACAGCGTCAGCCCGGCGCGGACCGGCAGACGGCGCATCACGGCGTCGAAGTCCTGCTCCAGCAGGGCCCGCCGCAGCCGCTCGCGGTCCACGCCCGGCTCCACGCCGACCAGCGCGGTGGCTCCGGGCTCGGCGTCGAGAATGTGCCACGCCTCGGTCTTGCCGTTGGGTTCGCCCTGCCCGCGGGCGGCCTCGTCGTCGGCGTGCAGGTGCACCGGCAGGGGGCCGGCCGCGTCGATGAACTTCGTCAGCAGGGGGAAGCGCGGTCCCCGCCAGCCCCGGCCCACCAGCCCGTCGGGTTCCCTCTCGGTCAGTTCCCGGAGGGAGGTCCCGGCCAGCGGGCCCTCCCGTACGTGCGCCCCGTCGCCGTCGACATCGCTGACCTCCCATGTCTCGGCGATCCGCCCGGCGGGGAGCCCGGCGCGCGCCAGGCGGTCGGGGATGGCCCGGCCTCCGAAGACGTGCTGTTTGACGGGGGTGGTCAGCCGCAGGGGGTACCAGTCCACGAGCCCCTCCTCACAGACGCGTCCGCCCGGTGGCTCCGGGCGGCGACTGCTGCTGTACGGGCCGGCTCATCCTGTCCTCCTGTCGATGATGTGCGCAGGGCCGTCCGTCCGTGCTTCACCGCTGCCCGTGGGCCGACGCGGTGTCGTCCGGGAACCCTTCTGTCCTGTAGCCGTTTTCGGATATTTCACACGCGTGGCCTTCCGCGAGCCGCGCCCTCCGGGAGGCCGCCGGGTCATTCGAGGGGAACCTGGCCCGGGCCCACGTGCCGACACTCGTCGTACGGGGAGCCGGTGACATCATCGCCTCCGGCGCATGGGGCCGGCGCCTGGACCCGGCGCCCGGCGCGCGTGGCCGGCCACAAACGCGCGGCCGGGGCCCGGGACTCCGCGGCGGGGCCCGCCGCAGCGCGGCCGGCGTCCGCGCTGATCCAGGAATCCACAGCAGGAGAGCGCGTATGAAACCGTCCAAGGCGCCCGGTCGTCCGCAGTCCCGGCCTACGGAGCGTCCGTCGCCCTGGCTGCGCCTGCTGACCGGCATCTCCCCCGAGCGGCGCGGCTTCGTACTGGCCTGGTGGGGGTTCGCTCTCACCTTCGGCGGGATGCGCCTGCTCACCTGGCTCATCCACATCGACGTGGCCGGGATCGGCGACGTACAGGCCGGTGGAGTGCACATCCACCACTACGTGTGGGGCATCCTGCTGCTCGCGGCCGTGGGCGCGGCGGGGCTGGTCGAACGCTCGGCGCGGGTGCGCGCCTGGACGGGGCTCGCCTACGGGGTGGGCCTGGCCCTGGTCCTCGACGAGGCGGCGCTGCTGATCAGCCTGGAGGACGTGTACTGGGACACCGAGGGCGGGGTCAGTATCGCCCTGGCCATCGCCGTGATCGCCGTCGCGGGAAGTGTCCTCGCGGTGACCCGGGGGCGGCGCGCCTCCGGAGGCGGCCGGGGCGACGGGTGACGCACATGTGACGGCCGTCGTCGCCCGGCCGGAGCGCATGAGCACCGGGTGCTTGCCACATGAGCAAGGCCCCGGCCTCGGGCCGGGGCCTTCACTGCTGCGGATCAGTCGGTGGACAGCGCCTCAAGGAGGTCGCCCGCCTTGGGATCGGGCAGGGCCCGGGCCACGTCGGCCTGGGCGACCATGCCCACCAGGTCGTGACCGTCGATGACCGGCAGACGGCGCACCTTGTGCCGGGTCATGGTGCGCAGGATCTCTTCGGCGTCGTCGTCGGCGCCGATGGTCACCGCCTCGCCCTGGGCCAGTTCGCCGGCCTTGCAGTCGGCAGGGTCCTTGCCGGCACCGAGTACCTTCACGACGATGTCGCGGTCGGTGAGCATGCCCTTGAGCTTGTTGTCCGTGCCGCAGATCGGCAGGGCACCGACGCCCAGCTCGGTCATCTTCTGCGCGGCGAGCAGCACGGTTTCCTCCGCACCGATGCACTCGGTGCCTGCGGTCATGATCTCTCGTGCGGTGGTCATGCGATGTCCTTTCCTGATGGGTGTCGGTTGCCCGGGCACGATGGGCCGTCGCGGGCACGGGCCGCCGGGCAGTGCCGCGTGCCGCGACCGGTGGACACGTCGCCGAACCGGTCGGCCGTCCCGGTTCCGGGACTCGTATTTCGTCGAGCGGCGGGGCCCCCGGGACCGCGGGGTGCGGCCGGGCCGGGGTGCTCTCCACGGCCCTGCGGGCCTTCTCGCCCGGCCCGTTCAGGGCCCCGGCGGAACACGCCCCGGCCGGCCGCGGAAACAGCCGGTCCCCTTCGGCGGCGAAGTGCGCGGCGGCCGACGGCTCACGTCGCGCGATCGGCCGCGTACCCGCGCACCGCCGGGTCCAGGTGCTCCTATGCGGCGGCCGGGCGGCGTACGGGCCCGGCCGGCGCGAACAGGGCACCGACTCTTCGCTGATCCGTAGTCAGTTCCTGGACGACGTCTCCGTCATGGTCCATGTCGAGTGCTCCTTTCCCTGGGTACGAGCACGGCCTTCGCGGCTGTCTCGAGGATTCGCCGTTCTCGCCTGGTGGCACTCGTGTGCCCGGCGTTCGCCCGTCCACACGCTCCGGTCGGAACCCGCCCCCTCGAGAACGACGGGGAGGCGGGTTCCGGCAGAGAACGCGGGCAGCGGCACGGCGGCTCAGGCCGCGAGGGTGGTGTCCGGTGCGAGTGGTGCCTGAAGGTCCTCTTCGGGAAGGCTCTCTTCGGGCTGCCTGGCCGCTTCCAGGATCTCGTCGGCAGCCGCGATCGCATCGGTGATCGAGCGGGTCCCGGTCACCACGCACAGCGTGTAGGTGACGTCTGCCAGCTCTCGTTGCCACGCCTCATCAGCCTTCTCCGCGAGCGCGATGCGCGCGCTCGCGTACCGGGCAAGCAGAGTCCTCACACGGCGCGGCTCCGGCTTCAACACCACTACAGTCCCTCCCGCAGACACTCTTGGGTGCTGTACGTGTTCCCGCCCCATGCGCCCTCATGCAACACAATCTTCCGGACGGCCGGATCGGCCGGTGCGCGAAGTCCCGCGCCGGGCCGGCGCCGGTGACAGCCGGGTACCGCTTCCGCCCCGCCATGGGGGGAGAGCGCGAGAGGGGTGAGGTCCGGTTCAGTCCTCGATGGCGACGCGTACGCTCCCGACCTCGGTGTCGGCGGCGTCCGGTACGACCATGCCGGCGTCGATGCCGGTGCGCAGATAGCGAAGGACGTCCGTGGTGAGGCGCTCGCCGGGCAGCGCGGCGGGAATGCCGGGCGGGTACGGGGTCAGCATTTCGGCGGTGACCCGGCCGATCGCCTTCTCCCACGGCACCTGTTCCGTCGGCCCGAAGAACGCGTCGCGCGGAAGCAGCACTTGTTCGAGCTGAAGCCGGCGGGGGTCCGGAACCTCGACCGTCTGCGCGGGCCGCAGTTCGTCCGCGTGCGCGGCGACGTCCCGCAGGGCCGAGAGGAGGGTCTGTGCGGTGTGTTCGTCGTCGGCGTGGCTCAGTTGGGCGCTGATGCGGCGGTGGTCGGACAGGTGGAGGTTGATCTGGTGGTGTTCACGCAGCCAGTCGGCCGCCCGGTAACCGGTCGTGCCGAGCGAGGTGATGTCGATGATGACCTGGAGGGGGTCCATGTCGGCCGCGCGGCCGGGCCCGCAGAAGTCGTCCCGCCCGTGTACGCGCATGCCGTCGATGCCGCCGATCCGGGCCCGTACGGACGCGGCGAGGGCGAGCGCGTCCTCGTAGAGGGCGTGGCCGTGCTCGACCATCTGGCGCCGCCATCCGTCCATGGCGGCGTACAGGAGCACGGAAGGGCTTGTCGTGCCGAGGAGGTCCTCACGGCTCTTCAGTACTTCGGGCTCGATCAGATCGCCCTGGAGATGGAAGACCGAACCCTGCTCCAGCCCTGAGCCCATCTTGTGCACGGAGGTGACGCAGACATCGGCTCCGGCGTCCATGGCCCAGGCCGGCAGCGCGGGGTGGAACGGCAGGTGCGCCCCCCATGCCTCGTCCACGATCAGCGGCTTGCCCCGCTTGTGGCAGACCTGCGCGATGGCGGAGAGATCCGAACAGGTGCCGTACGGCGTGGGCGTGGTCACGAGCGCGCCCTTCGCGTCCGGGTGTTCGGCGAAGGCCGCCTCGAACGCCTCCGCGGACGGCGGGTGCGCCAGGTGACGCTGCGGGTCCCACTGCGGCGTGACCCAGATGGGCCGGATGCCCGACAGGATCAGCCCCGAGACCACGGATTTGTGCGCGTCACGCCCCACGAGCAGCTTCTCGTGCGGCCCTGCCACCGACAGCATGGCCGCCTTGACCGACAGGGAACTGCCGCAGGTCGAGAAGAAGGTGTGCTCGGCCCCGACGGCGTCCGCCATGAGGGCCTGCGCGTGTTCCAGGACGCCGTTGGACGATGTCCGGTCGTCCAGCCCGCTGGTCGCCAGTACGTCCGAAAGGAAGACCGCGTCACCCAGGACCGCGCGGACACGGGGGTCGGCCCCTCGCCCCTGCTTGTGGCCCGGCGGAGTGAACGGGGTCTGTTTCTCGGCGTGGTAGGCGGCCAGAGCTTCGAGTACGGGCGCTTCTGAATGGTCCATACGGTGCGCCTGCCCTTGGCTCCCGGGAGAAAACGATGCGCCGCTCCGGGTGCGGCCGTGCGGGTGAAGCCGGAAAGGAGGCGGCAGCCGGCGGTTTCCCGGAGCCCACGGTCGCCGGAGTCGCTTGCGCGGTTCTACAGGCCCGCGTCGGCCTTCTCGCGCAGGCATTGCCAGGCACGTTCCGAAACCCCTGGAACGAGCAGGACGTCCGCCGCGGTACAGGCCAGGGCCTGCGCCGCGGCGAGCATGGCTTCTCGCCCGCGGGCGCCGGCGGCGGCCTCGGCGAACTGCGGGGTGTGGTCGGAACCGGTCTCGTCCATGATCGCGACGAACGGGTGGACGGCCGGGACGCGAGTGCTGACGTTCCCGATGTCCGAGGAACCGAGATACACCCCGGGGGCGGGCTCCCGGACGGGAACGCCGGCCCGTGCGAGGTGGTCCGCGAACCGGCTGGACAGCACGTCGTTGTTCCGGAAGTGCTCGTACCCGGCGGTCTCCCGGGTGGTGTCGACCGTGGTGCCCGTGGAGTGCGCGACCCCTTCGGCGCAGCCGGCCAGTTCGGCGACCAGGTCGTCCAGCGCCGCCGTGGTGGCGCCCCGGAGACCGAACAGGCCCTCGGCGAACGCCGGCACGATGTTGGTGGCCTTGCCACCGTCCGTCACCACGCCCTGGATGTGTGATCCGGGCGGCAGACGCCGGCTCAGTACAGCGAGAGTGTTGAACAGCTGGATGAGTGCCGCCAGCGCGTCGATCCCCTCGGCCGGGTTCCCCGTCGGATGCGCCGCACGACCGTGGAAACCCACTCTCACCTGGCATTGCCCGGTCAATGGCGCCCATGACCAGGTGTGCACGCCCGGGTGGAACATCAGGGCCGCGTCGACGCCTTCGAAGACTCCCGCGTCGGTCAGGGTGACCTTGCCGCCGCCGCCCTCCTCGGCGGGGGTGCCGATCGCGAGGAGCGTGCCGCCCACGTGTCCGAGCGCACCGCGCAGCGCGAGAGCTGCGCCGAGTCCCGCCGAAGCGATCAAGTTGTGCCCGCAGGCGTGCCCGAGTTCCGGCAGGGCGTCGTACTCCAGCAGCAACGCGACGCAGGGCCCGGCGCCGTCACCGGTCCGGGCGACGAACGCCGTGGGCAGGCCCGCCACGTCACGCTCGACCAGGAAGCCCTCCCGCTCGAAGTGCCCGGTCAGCACCTCCACCGCCCGGTGCTCCTGGAAGGCGAGCTCCGGCGAGCGGTGCAGCTCCAGAGCCACCCCCCACAGCTGTTCGGCCCGGCCGGCCACTTCCTGTCCGATGCGGGCGTACAGAACGTCGGGTGTTTTCGCCATGCCGCCTCCTCGATGTCCTCCTGTGCCGTCTGCCCTCAGGATGTACGGGCACGCGTGCGCCGGCCCGGTGATGCCGGACGGACCGGCGTCGTCGGGGCGAGGGCCGTCTGCGGGGTGAGTGCTGGACGGGCAGCGGGAGTTGGTGGAGCCGACGGCCCGCAGCGGGCCCCGCTCGCCGGCGGTGCGGAGTGGGCCCGCAGCTGGGCCCGGTGGTGCGCCGGACTCACCGAACTGCGGCACGGGGAACCGGCCCTGGCGCCGGCCCCGTTGCGGGAGGCCTTGGGGCGGCGGCGTGCCATCGGTGACAGCTGGGGGCTGGTCCGGGGGCTGGAAACGCCCGCATAGGGGCGGCCCACCGGCTGCGGCAGGACACCGGTGTGGCGCTGGACCGGCCTGCGTCCGTTCCGCGACGCCCACACGGCCACCGAACGCCGGTGCGCGAAGCACTGGGAACACTGGCCCGTGCGACCGCCTGGGCGCGGGGCGCGGCGGCGGAGGACGGTGTACGGCTGGCCCTGCGCGCCGGGCCCTGATGCGGGGCCGGGCCGCCGCCGGCCGGCTGGTGCCGCACGGCCCCGGCCTGGCCGTCTTCCTCTGCGGCCGGCCGTGCCTCCTGTACGGGGGGCGGGTGGTGGCCGCCCGGTTCCCGGCCGGGGAGCCGGCCGGGGAGATGCCGGGGTGCCGGCCGGGAGATGCCGGGCGAGCCGTACGGCGTACGGACCCGGACCGGTGTCCGTCCGGCGACGGGCGCGCCCAGCATCTCCCCGCCCCGAGCGAAGGGGCTTCGGGACTACGGTGCCACGGCGATCTGCTGGGCCGGGTCGGTGATGTCCGCCACCGTGTAGACGGCGTTGAAGGTGGAGCTCGTCGCGCTGGTCGGGCAGCCGAACCCGCCGGTCACCTTGACCGGGACCGAGGCGTTGGTGAAGGCCAGCGAGGACGGGGCGCCGTTGGTCCAGGAGCCGGGGACGCTCGCCGCGGCGGTGGGCGCGGTGACGACCGTGCAGGTGGCCAGCCCGGTCGTCTTGACCACGAGGCCGCCCGCCGGGACGGTCATGGTGGCCGTGACCGGAGACCCGTTCTGCATGGACACCTTCCAGTCGCCGCTGGTGGTGACGGTCGGGGTCACGCCCGGCATGCTCGAGGTGCAGGAGCTGTACGTCGGGGCGGAGATGGGCGAGGAGACCGGGCCGGCCGGGTTGTGGTTGCCGGGAGCGGCCGGGACGGTGCCGGTGGACACGGAGACCGAGCAGGTCACGGTGACCGAGCCGGCCTTGAGGGTGGCCTTGCCGCTGAGCGTGGCCTTGAAGGCGTGGCCGGCCGGGGTGACGGTGGTCGAGCCGGCCGCCGGTAAGGGTAACGGTGCGGCGGTGGCGGACGCAGCGCCGAAAGTCAGCGCGCCGGCGGCGGCGAGCCCGAGGACGAGGGTGACGCGTGTGCGGCTCATGGCTGTGCTCCTTGGGGATCGGAGAGCGGTGTGGAGGAGGGAGTTCCGTGCGGTGCGGGCGTTGCGGTTTCCGCGGTCCCGTCGGCTCCGGCCGATGTGCCGGGCCGGGGGGTCCGCGGCTGCCAGGCGAACATGAGGCCGCCGCCGAGGATGCCCAGCAGGGTCCCGACGAGGAACCCGCCGAGGTTCGACAGCACGAGCGCGGCGGTGGCGATGAGGGTGGTGAGCACCCCGGCGAGTGCCCGGTAGTGCGGGGCGAACCAGACGGAGACACCGAGGACGATCATCACGAGGCCCATCAGGACGGACGGGATCCCCGCCACGCCCTGGGTGAGCATGACCTTCAGCGGAGCGAGCGGCAGGACACAGATCTCGGCCCCGGCGAGGACGGCGGCGAGTCCGCCCCAGAACGGCCGGCTGCGGCGCCACCGCCGGAACCGCGTCCGGCTCAGAAGCATTCCTTCTTGCCCTTGTTGATCTTCATGCTCAGGCCGGAGAGCTTGAAGGTGCCGGCGTTGGTGGCCCACGCCGTCTGCCGCAGATCGGTGATGCTGACGGTGTCGGCCTGCTGGGCGAACATGTCCTGCATGCCCTGGGCGTCGGCCGGGCCCTTGTCCAGGGTGGAGGCGTCGCGGCCGATCTCGATGTTCGTGAAGGTCGCGTTGCCGGACAGCTGGGTGGCGTCGACGAAGAGGTCCGTCGCCTCGACCGGGGTCTTCTGACCTGCGGTCAGGTTGAGCGAGATGTCGCCGATCACCGGGAGCGAGGTGACCACCGACTGGCAGAGGCTGTTGAGCTCGGCCTCCTTGATGGCGGTGACCGCCACCGGGATGAGTTCCTCCCGGGCGGTGACGTCCACGCTGCCGTACTGGGCGAAGCCCTCGCCGGTCAGGCTCTTGGCGGAGACCTTGAACTGCTGGCCCGACACGGCGAAGGAGGCGGCGAGCGCTCCTTGGGCGAGAGCGATACCGAGGCCGGCGGTGACGGCGACGGCCGGGACCGTCAGGACGGCGAAGCGCCGCCATCTCACCCGGCCCTCGTCTAAGTCGTGTTCCATGACAGATTCCCCTTGGGTGGGTGGGGTCGGCGCGATCCGGTACGAACCCGTGCGGTCCGGTGCGTCCCGGTCGCATCCGGTCGTTACTCGTCAGTACGACCGTGGAGTCGAATGTAAGAGTGCCAATGACGGTTGGCAAGGTTGTGCGAACGCCGCCTTTCGGTCAAGTCCTACTGCCTCGTACGCAGCAGCGCGGCGACTTCCGCCTCCACCCTCCGGGCCATCGCCCGCGCGAATTCCGCGGCCACGACCTCACCCGCCACCGGGCGCAGCGCCGCTGCCGCCTCCGCGATGTGATCCAACTGCGTGGCCGAAAGCCGCTCCAGGCCCTCCGGGCCGATCACATGCCGCCGGAACAGGGCGACGAACCGGTCCGCGAGCGCCGCCGCCTGAGCGTGGACGAAGCCCCCGGCGTCCAGGATCTCCGCGAGCGGCACCCCCTGCCGCAGCAGCGTCAGCGTCGCCTCCAGCAGCCGCCGGTTCGGGAAGGTGACGGTGTCCCCGTCGACCCGTACGTACTCCAGCGCGACGGCCCGCCGGGTGTCCTGGGGGGTCGCCGCCGGGCCGAACAGCTCCCGCAGCTCGGCCAGGTCCATCGTGACGGGCTCCTCGTGCACCCAGTCGCGGGTCATCTCCCGCTTCACGCCGAGGAGTTGATCGATGCCACCACCCTGCTCCCAGGCGGCCAGCAGCTCGGCGATGCCGTTCACCGTGTAACCGCGGCCGAGCAGGTCGTCGATCAGCCGCAGCCGGGCCAGGTGGTCGTCGGAGTACCAGGCGATCCGGCCCTCCCGGCGGGGCGGGGGCAGCAGCCCGCGCTCCTGGTAGTAGCGCAGATTGCGGACTTTCACACCGGCCGCCCGGGCCACTTCCTCCCGGCGGTACCGCGCCCCGCCCGCCGCCACCGCGTCCCCCGCCACCTCGCTGCTCACGGCCCCGAGCCTAATGCCGTACGGGACGCGCTCCAGGAGTTGTCGTCAAAGTGTCACGCCCGCATCGGCGGCGGAGGAACGGAAAACGGGGAGGGGCCGGGAGAGCGTTTCGCTCTCCCGGCCCCTCCCCGCGTACCTGCGCCACGTGTGTGGCGGCGGATCAGGCGCGGTCGGCCCAGACCGTGTTCAGCTTGCTCTGGTAGTAGAGCGGGGTCAGGCCGAGGACGAAACCGAGCAGCAGACCGACGACGCCGGAGCAGTCGGAGGTCACGCCGGCGGCGCGCTGCGCCTGGGCGATGCGGGAGCCGGTCTTCACGATGGAGACGAACGGCGGGACGATCAGGAACGAGCCGAGGGTGATGGCGACGACCGCCATGCCGGGGTTGACCTCAATGGTCGGGTCGATCGCCTTCACCTGCTTGTTGACCTTGTAGTACCAGACCAGCCAGTAGATGCCGAAGGTCACCAGAGTGAGCAGCCAGGTGACGACCGGGCTGGAAGGAGCGCCGGCGGGCGCGGACGTGCGGACGTCGGTGGACATCGTTTTCCCCATTTGCTTGCTGTGCTTCCTGCTGCCCGTCCTGGCTGAGCCACCCCACGGGAACAGGGAAGAGATGAGTGTGCCGCCTCGCGTTGGTGCTGTTGGGGCGAGGGCTTACGAAGCGTAAGGGGTCCGGTCACGCCAAGGGCGAGCGGGGGCATTACGAGTTCATTACAAGGCGCAAACCGGGGGATTCGGTCAGGCTCCCCGGTGCCGGATGGCCGGGCGGTCTGTGGGGTGGGGTGCGGGGGTCAGGTGGTACGGCATCGGTGGACGCGGGCTTCCCACGACCGCAGGGTGTGCGGGGTGGTGAGGGGTGCGGTGGCGGGGACGTTGGCGATGAGCGTCTCGCTGTTCGCCCAGCCGTCGGGCAGGTCGACGGTGA
>NZ_JBSFUB010000032.1:0-68467 GCF_053591575.1 Streptomyces altiplanensis
ACGGGACCGGGCCCCGCAGCCGCGTTCCCGCAGCAGGTTCCAGCCGGTCAGAAAGCGAGCCGAATTACTCGGCACCGCCCTGCTCGGCCTGCTTGGCACCCGGACCGTGGGAACGGTCCGGGCGCCGAGGCGTGTGCGCGCCGTGGGCCTCTGTCGCGGCCGGGCGGCGACGGAGAGCCGGTTCAGGTCACAAGCCCTGTGCCATGCGGTAGTAGGCCTGGTTCCAGCGGATCTCCTGGGTGAACCGGCGGATCGTGGTGTCCGCGTCGATCACCAGCAGTTCGGTGCCGAGGATGTCCGCGAGATCGCCCAGCTCCTCGGCTCCGACGGCGCTCGACAGCACGGTGTGGTGCGGGGCTCCGGCGGTCAGCCAGGCTTCGGTGGAGGTCCGCAGGCCGGGGCGCGGCTGCCACACCGCCCGGGCCACCGGCAGGTTCGGCAGCGGCTCGACGGGTTCGACCACGTCAATCTCGTTGGCGACCAGGCGGAACCGGTCCCCCATGTCGGCGAGTCCGACCACCACGGCCGGGCCGGTGTGCGCGTCGAAGACGAGCCGGACCGGGTCCTCGCGCCCGCCGATGCCCAGCGGGTGGATCTCGCAGGACGGCACGCCCGCCGAGATGGTCGGGCAGACCTCCAGCATGTGGGCGCCGAGGATCAGTTCCCGGCCGGGCTCCAGGTGATAGGTGTAGTCCTCCATGAAGGAGGTGCCTCCGGGCAGGCCGGCGGACATCACCTTGAGGGTGCGCAGCAGGACCGAGGTCTTCCAGTCGCCCTCGCCGCCGAAGCCGTAGCCGTCGGCCATCAGGCGCTGCACCGCGAGGCCCGGGAGCTGCCGCAGGCCGCCGAGGTCCTCGAAGTTGGTGGTGAAGGCGCGGAAGCCGCCCTCGTCGAGGAATCCGCGCATCCCGAGCTCGATCCGCGCGGCGTAGCGCAGCGAGTCGTGCCGGTCCCCGCCGGCCCGCAGTTCGGAGGCGACCCCGTAGGTCTCCTCGTACTCCTTGACCAGTGCGGTGATGTCGGCGTCGGCGACCGCGTCGACCACCTCGACCAGGTCGTTGACTCCGTAGGTGTTGACGGACACCCCGAAGCGGAGCTGCGCCTCGACCTTGTCGCCCTCGGTCACCGCGACGTCGCGCATGTTGTCGCCGAAGCGGGCGAGCTTGAGGCCGCGCAGCTCGGCCCGGCCCGCGGCGGCCCTCGCCCAGGAGGCGATCCGGGCGGCCACGGACGGGTCGCTGACGTGTCCGGCGACCGTCTTGCGGGCGACGCCCAGGCGGGACTGGATGTACCCGAACTCGCGGTCGCCGTGGGCGGCCTGGTTGAGGTTCATGAAGTCCATGTCGATGGACGACCACGGGAGCGCGACGTTGGCCTGGGTGTGGAGGTGGAGCAGGGGCTTGCGCAGCGCGTCGAGTCCGGCGATCCACATCTTGGCCGGGGAGAAGGTGTGCATCCAGGCGATCAGGCCGATGCAGGCGTCGTCGGAGTTCGCGTCCAGGCAGACGCGCCGGATCGCGTCGGCCTCGGTGAGGACGGGCTTCCAGACGATACGGACGGGAATGCCGGCGTCGGCGCCGAGCGCGTCGGCTATCTGCCGCGACTGCTCGGCCACCTGCCGCAGCGTGTCGTCGCCGTACAGGCTCTGACTGCCCGTCAGGAACCAGATCTCGCGTCCCTCGAGTGACGTCATGGGAAAGCTCCTCACCGGGCAGCGCGCGGCTGGCCGTACACGTTCTGGTAGCGGTAGTTGAGGCGGTCGATGTCGTCCTGCGCGATCGGCAGCGGCTCGCCGAGCTGGCGGGAGATGTGGACGGTGCGCGCGACGTCCTCGCACATCACGGCGGCCTTGACGGCCGCCTTGGCGTCCTTGCCGATGGTGAAGACGCCGTGGCTCTTCATCAGGACGGCGGGCGACCGGTGGCCCCGCAGCGTCTCCACGATGCCGCGGCCGATGGAGTCGTCCCCGATCAGCGCGAAGGGCCCGACGGGGATCTCGGCGCCGAACTCGTCCGCCATGGCGGTCAGTACGCAGGGCACCGCCTCACCGCGCGCGGCCCAGGCGCAGGCATAGGTGGAGTGGGTGTGCACCACTCCGCCGACCTCGGGCATGTGGCGGTAGACGTAGGCGTGGGCGGCGGTGTCGGAGGAGGGCGAGTGGTCGCCCTCCACCACGTTTCCGTCCAGGTCGCAGAGAATCATGTTCTCCGGGGACAGCTCGTCGTACGCGACACCGCTGGGCTTGATGACCAGGAGGTCCTCGCCCGGGACGCGGGCCGAGACGTTGCCCGCCGTCCAGACGACGAGGTGGTAGCGGACCAGGTCCTGGTGCAGGTCGCTGACCTGGCGGCGCAGCAGATCGATGGGTGACGACATGGGTCAGACCTCGCTGTTGTGGGCGGTCAGGGCGTGGTTGCGGATGGCGCGGAGCCGGTGCATCTGCTGGTCGGGGCCGGTGCCGAAGTGGTCGTGCAGGAGCCGGTACTCGGCGTACAGCGCGTCGTAGGCGTCGGCCCGGGCCGGGTCCGGCCGGTACACCGCGCGGTCGACCCGGCCCATGGCCGAGGCGGCGGTGCGTACGTCCGGGTAGGCGCCGGCGGCGACCGCCGCGTGGATGGCGGAGCCGAGCGCCGGGCCCTGGGCGGACACGGCGAGCGAGACGGGGCGCCGCAGCACGTCGGCGTAGATCTGCATCAGCAGGGCGTTCTTCTTCAGCCCGCCGGTGACGATGAACTCGTGGACGGGGACGCCGCCCTGCTCCAGGGCGTCGACGATGGTGCGGGTGCCGAAGGCGGTGGATTCGAGGAGCGCGCGGTAGATCTCCTCGGGGCGGGTCGCCAGGGTGAGGCCGACGACGACGCCGGAGAGGTGGTGGTCGACCAGGGTGGAGCGGTTGCCGTTCATCCAGTCGAGGGCGACCAGTCCGTGGCCTCCGACCGGCTGGTCGGCGATCTTGCGGGTGAGCAGCTGGTGGAGGTCCTCGCCGGCCGCCTCGGCCTCGGCCGCGTACGCGGCGGGGACGCCCTGCCCCAGCCACCAGGCGAAGATGTCGCCGACCGCGCTCTGCCCCGCCTCGTAGCCGTAGGCGCCCTCGACGATGCCGCCGTCGACGACTCCGCAGATGCCGGGGACGTCGGCGAGCGTGGCGCCGTTGACGACGTGACAGGTGGAGGTGCCCATGACGGCGAGGAGCCGGCCGTTCTCGACGGCCTGCGCGGCGGCGGCCGCCACGTGGGCGTCGACGTTGCCCGCCGCGACGGCGATGCCCTCCGGCAGACCGGTCCAGGCGGCGGCCCCGGCGGTCAGCGAGCCGGCCCGCGAGCCCAGGGGCGAGAGCGGGTGCTCCAGGCGGGTGCGGGCGAAGTCGGCGAAGCCGGGGTGCAGCTCGCCGAGGTAGTCCTCGCTCGGGTAGTGGCCGTCCTGGTGGATGCCCTTGTAACCGGCGGTGCAGGTGTTGCGGGTCTCGACTCCGGTGAGCTGCCAGACGATCCAGTCGGCGGCCTCGATCCAGCGCTCGGTGGCGGCGTAGGCCGCCGGGTCCTCCTCCAGCACCTGGAGCGCCTTGGCGTACTGCCATTCGGCGGAGATCTTGCCGCCGTACCGGGAGATCCACTTCTCGGCCCGCCGGTGGGCGAGGTGGTTGATCCGGTCGGCCTGGCCCTGGGCGGCGTGGTGCTTCCAGAGTTTGGGCCAGGCGTGCGGACGGTCGCCCAGCCCGCTCTCGGCGAGCGGGGTGCCGTCGCCGCGGACGGGCAGGACGGTGCAGGCGGTGAAGTCGGTGGCGATGCCGACGACGGCCGCCGGGTCGATGCCGGCGGCGGCGACGGCGGCCGGGACCGCGGTGCGCAGCACCTCGCGCCAGTCCTCGGGGTGCTGGAGGGCCCAGTCCGGCGGCAGTTGGGCGCCGGTGGTGGGCAGTACGCGGTCGATGACGCCGTGGGGGTACTCGTGGACGGCCGAACCGAGCTCCTCACCGTCTCGCACGCGGACCACCACGGCCCGGCCGGACAGCGTGCCGAAGTCGACACCAACGACGTAGCTCTCCGGATCCCGGGTGGGAGGAGTCACGGTCACTTTCACTTCCTTCGTTACGAAGCCGGGGTGCCGGAGGCCGGCCGCTGGGTCGTCCGCGTCCCCGCGGAGCCCGGCGGCCGGCCACCTGTTCCGCTCCTCCCCCTGAGGTGCGGAACAGGTGCCGCCGACCGGGCGCAAGCCCGAGGCGTCGGCCGGGTCGGCGGAGTCGGTGGCCGCTCATGGAGCGGCGTCGAGGGCACGCTCAGTGATTGTTAACGCTAACAACCATGCTGTCAACAGGCTGCCCGGGCCCGCCGGCCCGCGCCGGGGCGGTCCGGAGCGGGGAGCCGGAGACGATCCGCTCGCGGTCGTGCTCCGGCTCCCCGTCCGTCGCCGCCTCGCAGGTGAAGCGCAGCACGGTGGTGGAGTGGTACACCTCCCCCGGCCGCAGCACCGCCGACGGGTACTCGGGGCGGTTGGGCGAGTCGGGGAAGTGCTGGGTCTCCAGGGCGACGCCGGCCCGCGCCGGGTAGCGGCTCCCGGACTTGCCGGCGAAGGACCCGTCGAAGTGGTTGCCGGTGTAGATCTGCAGACCGGGTTCGGTGGTGTGTACGTCCATCCGGCGGCCGGACGCGGGATCGCGGAGCACCGCGGCCCTGCGCGGCCCTGCGGCGTCGTCGCGCAGTACCCAGTTGTGATCGAATCCCCCGCCGCCGAGGCGCAGTTGGCGGTGGTCCTGGGCGAGGGCCTCACCGATGCGCCGGGGTGACGTGAGGTCGAAGGGCGTGCCGTGGACACGCTCGGCGGGCCCCAGGGGGATCAGGCCCCCGTCGACGGGGAGGTAGTGGTCGGCGTCGCACTGGAGCAGGTGGCCGTCGACGGTGCCCGCGCCTTCTCCCGCGAGGTTGAAGTAGGCGTGGTTGGTGAGGTTGACGACGGTGGGCCGGTCGGTGACGGCCGTGTACTCGATCGTCAGCGTGCCGTCCCTGTCCAGGAGGTAGCAGACCGTGGCGTCGACGGTGCCCGGGAAGCCCTGGTCGCCGTCCTGGCTGCGCAGCCGCAGCCGCACTCCGGTGCGGTCCTCGCACCCGGCGTACCCGGCAGACTGGGCGGACCACTTCCGCAGGTCGAAACCTTCGGGGCCGCCGTGCAGGCTGTGTCCGGTGGGGAGAGTGCGCAGGTGGTGGACCTCGCCGTCGAGCGGCAGGATCCCTCCGCCGATCCGGTTGCCGTAACGGCCCACGGTGGCGCCCAGGTAGCGGGCCCGGCCGGACAGCTCGCGCGGATCGGCCGGGGCCAGGACGACGTCGGCGAGGACACCGTCGCGGTCGGGGACGTGCAGCGCGTGCAGGCGGGCCCCGACGGCGTACACCTCGGCACGGACCCCGCCGTCGAAGCCGAAGGCCCAGAGCTCGTCGCCGTGCGCGGCGTCCGGTGTGCGTACGGCGTAGGGCGTGCTCACCGGGCGGGCCCCGGCCTGCGGTACGCCGGTCCGGCCGGACCGGGGTCCGGTGCTCCGCGGCGGGCCGCGGAACTCCGTTCGTGCGGTGCGGCGTTCGGTTCGGTGATCAGGTCGGTGATCACGCGGGTCTCCTTTGCGGGATCGTGCCGGCCGGGCGCCCTGGGGCGCCCGGTGCGGCGGATCGTGACGGGTCCGGACCGGGTCCGGGGGGGCGCTCTCAGGCCCGGCGGCGGCCGGTGCTGAGGCGCTGGAGGAGGATGAAGACGAGGAGCAGCCCGCCGATGACGATGCGGGTCCACCACGAGCTGAGGGTTCCCTGGAAGCTGATGACCGTCTGGATGAGGCCGAGGACCATCACGCCGAGGGCGGTGCCCAGGACGAAGCCCGATCCGCCGGTGAGCAGGGTCCCGCCGATGACGGTGGCCGCGATGGCGTCGAGTTCGAGACCGACGGCGTGCAGCCCGTAGCCGGAGAGCATGTAGAAGGTGAGGAGCACGCCGCCGAGGGCGGAGCAGAAGCCGCTGATCGCGTAGACGGCGATCTTCGTACGGGCCACCGGCAGGCCCATCAGGAGAGCCGACTGCTCGTTGCCGCCGAGCGCGTAGACGTTGCGGCCGAGCCGGGTGCGGTGCAGGACGACGAAGGCGGCGAGCAGGACCAGCAGCGCGATGATCACGCTGGGGGAGATGAACAGGCCCCCCGGCAGCGACAGCCGGGTCTGGGCGATCGAGACGAAGGTGGGGTCGGTGATGGAGATCGACTCGGTGCTGATGGTGTAGCAGAGCCCGCGGGCGAGGAACATTCCGGCGAGGGTGACGATGAAGGGCTGGATCTCGAAGGTGTGGATGATCCAGCCCATCAGGGTGCCGGACGCCGTACCGATGAGGAGGACCAGCGGGATGACGAGCAGCGGCGGCCAGTTGTGCTGTTCGACGAGCCAGGCCGCGACCATGGTGGAGAGGGCGAGCATCGCCCCGACGGAGAGGTCGATGCCGCCGGTGAGGATGACGAAGGTCATGCCGACGGCGACGACGAGCAGGAACGCGTTGTCGATGAGCAGGTTGACCAGTACCTGCCCGGAGAAGAAGCCTTCGTACTGTACCGAGCCGGCGGCGAACATGATCACCAGCAGCGCGGCGGTCACGAGCAGCGGGATGGACGCCCCGTTGCGGCGGAAGGTGTCAGTCAGGGTGCTCATGCGCCGACCTCGTGCTTCTCAACGTTTCTTGCGCGACCGGAGTTCAGTGGCGGGCGGGACGACGGGCGCCGGAGATCGACCTTGGCCCGGAAGGCCGACGACTGGACGAGGCAGACGGCGATGACGACCAGGGCCTTGAAGACCAGGGTCGTCTCGGGGGGAATGCCCATCGAGTAGACGGAGGTGGTGAGCGTCTGGATGATCAGCGCGCCGAGCACGGTGCCGCCGAGGGAGAAGCGGCCTCCGGTGAGCGCGCCGCCGCCGATGACGACGGCGAGGATGGCGTCGAGCTCGATCCACAGGCCGGCGTTGTTGCCGTCGGCGCTGGAGACGTTCGAGCTGATCATCAGCCCGGCGACGGCGGCGCACAGGGCGCTGAACACGTAGACGAGGGTGAGCAGTCCGGTGGCGCGGATGCCGACGAGCCGGCTGGCCGTGGGGTTGCCGCCGACCGACTCGATGAGCAGGCCGAGTGCGGTGCGGCGGGTGAGGAGCCCGGTGAGGGCGACCAGCACGGCGGCGAGGATCACGGCGAAGGGGACCGTCAGCCAGTAGCCGCCGCCGATGAGCTTGTAGGGGGCGCTGGAGACGGTGAGGATCTGGCCGTCCGTGATGAGCTGGGCGACGCCGCGGCCCGCGACCATCAGCATGAGGGTCGCGATGATCGGCTGGACGTCGAGCCTGGCGACCAGGAGACCGTTGATCAGCCCGAGGGCCAGCGCGACGGCGAGGGAGATGCCGACGGCTTCGAGCACCGTCGACAGCGCGGCCGGCGACGCGGACGTGGCGATGTGCTCGCAGGCCAGCGCACCGGAGATGGCCACGGTCGAGCCGACCGACAGGTCGATGCCGCGGGTGGCGATGACCAGGGACATGCCCAGGGCGACCAGCACCAGCGGTGCGCCGAACTGGAGGATGTCGATCAGGCTGCCGTAGAGGTGGCCCTCCTTGACCCGGATGGCGAAGAAGTCGTGGTTGAAGGCGACGTTGGCCAGCAGGAGTGCGAGCAGGACGGCGGCGGGCCAGAACAGGCGGTGCTTGGTCATTTCCGGTCTCCGGTGGCGATGGTGGCCATGATGCGTTCCGGTGTGAGGGTGCCGTCGTTGGTCAGGGTGGCCACCATGCGGTGATCCCGCAGGACGCCGACGCGGTGGCTGAGCCGCAGTACCTCTTCGAGTTCCGCGGAGATGAACAGGACCGACATGCCCTCGCCGGACAGCCGCTGGACGAGTTTCTGGATCTCGGCCTTGGCGCCGACGTCGATGCCGCGGGTGGGCTCGTCGAGGATCAGCAGCCGGGGATCGGTCAGCAGCCAGCGGGCGAGCAGCACCTTCTGCTGGTTGCCGCCGCTGAGGTTGCGGATCTGCGTCTCCGGGCTGGCGGGCCGGATGTCGAGCGCGGAGATCCAGTGCCTGGCGAGTTCGTCCTGCTTGCTCCGGGACAGGGGCCGGGCCCAGCCCCGGGCGGCCTGCAGGGCCAGGACGAGGTTCTCACGGACCGTCAGTTCGCCGACCAGCCCCTCGGCCTTGCGGTTCTCCGAGCAGAAGGCGATCTTGTGGGCGATGGCGGCCCGGGGCGTGCGCAGGGCGGCGGGCTCGCCGTTGACGGTGACGGTGCCCTCGTCGCTCTGGTCGGCGCCGAACAGCAGCCGGGCGGCCTCGGTGCGGCCCGAGCCGAGCAGGCCGGCCAGTCCGACGACCTCCCCGACGTGGATGTCCAGGTCGAAGGGGGCGATGGAGCCGCGGCGGGCCAGGGCTCCGGCCCGCAGGAACGGTTCACCGGCCGCGGCTTCGGCGGCTTCGGCCCGCGAGGCGTCGGAGAGGACGTCGAGTTCGGCCAGTTCGCCTCCGATCATGCGCTGGACCAGCTGTACGCGGGTGAGGTCGCCGATGGCGTACTCCCCTTCCAGCCGTCCGTTGCGCAGGATGGTGACGCGGTCGCAGATGTCGTAGACCTGGTCGAGGAAGTGGGTGACGAAGAGGATCGCCACGCCCTGGTCCCGGAGCCGGCCCATCACGGTGAAGAGCTGCCTGACCTCGTCGCGGTCGAGGCTGGAGGTGGGCTCGTCGAGGATGAGCACCTTCGCGGAGATGTCGACCGCGCGCACGATCGCGACCAGCTGCTGGACGGCCAGGGAGCAGCTGCTCAGCGGGGCGCTGACGTCGATGTCGAGGTCGAGGTCGCGCACCAGCTCACGGGCGCGGCGGCGCAGTTCCGGCCAGTGGATCATGCCGAAGCGGCGCGGTTCGCGGCCGATGAGGATGTTCTCCGCCACCGAGAGGTTGGGGCAGAGGTTGACCTCCTGGTAGACGGTGCTGATGCCGGTCTGCTGGGCCTGGAGAGGGCCGGAGATGTGGACGTCCTCGCCGGCCAGCGTGACGCTGCCGCCGTCGGACGGGTGGACCCCGGTCAGGACCTTGACGAGCGTGGACTTCCCCGCGCCGTTCTCGCCCATCAGGGCGTGCACTTCTCCGGGGAAGAGACGCAGGTCGACTCCGTCGAGGGCGACGACGCCGGGGAACTCCTTCCGTACTCCCCGCAGTTCGAGGACGGGGCGCCGGTCCGCGCCGGCCTCGGGGGTCAAGGACCTGTCAGTGGTGGGAGGGCCTGCCATCCGCCCGTCCTCTCGTGTCGGGTGCCGGGGGCACCGTCGGCACAGCGGTGCCCCCGTACGTCATGGGGTGGTTGCGGTGGTGCGATGCGGGCACGGGGTACGGGCGTTCGCCCGCCGGCCCTGCCGTACGGCGCTCCGGGGCGTTCTCACTCCCCGGCCGTCCCGCCGCGGTCAGTACTTGCGGTCCGGGAGGGCGGCTGCGGCCTGCTCCTGGGTGAAGACTCCCTCGTCGACCTTCACGCGGGCCGGGACGGACTCGCCCTTGGAGACCTTCTTGGCGAGGTCCATCAGCTGGTCGCCGAGCAGGGGGTTGCACTCGACCACGACGTTGATCTTGCCGTCGGCCATGGCCTGGAAGGCGTCCTTGATGCCGTCCACCGAGATGATCTTGATGTCGGTGCCGGGCTTCTTGCCGGCCTCCTCGATGGCCTGGATCGCGCCGAGCGCCATGTCGTCGTTGTGCGCGTACAGGACGTCGATGTCGGGCTGCGACTTGAGGAACGCCTGCATGACCTCCTTGCCCTTGGCGCGGGTGAAGTCGCCGGTCTGCGAGGCCACGATCTTGAACTTCGGGTCGCCCTTGACGGCCTGCGCGAAGCCCGCCTTGCGGTCGTTGGCGGGGGCGGAGCCGGTGGTGCCCTGGAGCTCGACGATGTTCACCGTCCCGTCCTTGCCCTCGTACTCCTTGGTCAGCCAGTCGCCGGCCTTCTTGCCCTCCTCGACGAAGTCGGAGCCGAGGAAGGTGGTGTAGAGCGAGGTGTCCTTCGAGTCGATGGCGCGGTCGGTCAGGACGACCGGGATCTTGGCGTTCTTGGCCTCCTTGAGCACGGTGTCCCAGCCGGACTCGACCACCGGCGAGAAGGCGATGACGTCGACTCTCTGCTGGATGAAGGACCGGATCGCCTTGATCTGGTTCTCCTGCTTCTGCTGCGCGTCGGAGAACTTGAGGGTGACCTTGGCCTCCTCGGCCGACTCCCGCACCGACTTGGTGTTGGCGGTGCGCCAGCCGCTCTCCGCGCCGACCTGGGCGAAGCCGAGGACGAGCCGGCCGTCACCCCCGCCGGTGGATTCGGCGGAGCATGCGGTCAGGAAGGACGCGGCAAGCAGTCCGGCGGCGACGGCGGAAACAACCTTCTTGGGCATCTGCGGTTCCTCTCGTGCTTCGAAACGCACCTGGAGCAGCGGCACGCCTGGTGCCCTCTGCGGTGCGGGGAGGGACTGCTGGGCCGGCCCGGAAGGCCGGCACGGCGACGTGACAGGCCACAGCAAGGTTCGTGCGGCCGCTGGAGAAGTGTGAGCGCTAACACAGACGAAACTCAAGAGTTACGAGGCTCGTTATAGATTCTTCATCACTCATGGCTGGCGTAGGATGATCGCGCTAACACAACGAGATCCCGCACCGGGGCTCCGTACGCAGTCCTCCAGTCAGCAGCGCGCCTTCAGCGCGCCTGCCCACCCTCAGGGAGATGCCCGTGCGTCAGTCCGCTACGGACCGCCCCCCGACGATGGCGGACGTGGCCCGCGTGGCGGGGGTGTCCCACCAGACCGTGTCCCGAGTCCTGAGCGGCCACCCCAACGTACGGAAGGCCACGCGGGCAGGGGTGCAGCGGGCCATCGACGAGCTCGGCTACCGGCGCAACTCCGCCGCCCGCGCCCTGGCCACCCGCCGCACCCGCACGCTTGGCGTCATCGCCGTCAACACCACGCTCTACGGGCCGGCGAGCACACTCTCCGGGCTCGAAGGGGCGGCGCGCGAGCAGGGGTACCTGGTGTCCGCGGTCAGCTTGCGCACCATCGACAAGGACGCGCTGACGCAGGCCATGACCCATCTGGCCACGTGGGGCGTGGAGGGGGTCGTGGTGATCACCTCCCAGCGGCAGGCCGTGGACGCGCTGGCCGAGCTGCGCACCCCGTTCCCCGTGGTCACGGTCGAGGGCGGGCACAGCCTGGCCCTCCCCGGGGTGGCCCTCGACCAGTACCTGGGGGCCCGGCTGGTGACGGAGCACCTGCTCGCCGTCGGCCACGAGACGGTGTGGCACGTCGCCGGCCCGCAGGACTGGCTGGAGGCCGAAGCGCGCACCGCGGGCTGGCGGGCCGCGCTGGAGGACGCGGGAGCGCCGGTCCCGCCCGCGCTCGTGGGGGACTGGAGCCCCCTCTCCGGGTTCCGGATCGGCCAGCAGCTGGCGGGCAGGGCGGGCAGGCGCAGCGGCCCGGACCCCCGGCTCAGCGCCGTGTTCGTCGCCAACGACCAGATGGCGCTGGGGGTGCTGCGCGCCCTGAGCGAGGCCGGCGTGCGGACGCCGGCGGACGTCGCGGTCGCCGGCTTCGACGACATCCCCGAAGCGGAATTCTTCCCTCCGCCCCTCACCACCGTCCGGCAGGACTTCGGAGCGATCGGTCGCGCCAGCATCAGGCTCCTGATCGACCGCATCGAGGAACGCGCGGTGCGGGAGACTCATCTGACCGTGGCTCCACAGCTCATCGTCCGCGCCAGCACCGCCCGCCCCCTCGTCTGACAGCGCCGGGAGCGGGCCGGGCCAGGTCGGAACAGACGGGAGCAGACCGGGAACAGGCCGGGAGCAGGCCGCCGGGGCCGGCGCCCCCTAGGAGTTCGGTTTCAGGAGCACCTTGCCCACCCCGGGGTCCCCGCCGTCCAGCAGCGCGACGGCCTGCGGGAACGCGTCCAGAGGCAACTCGTGCGTGATCAGCGGCAGGAGCGAGAGCAGCCCGGAACCATGGGCGCGTACCGCGTGGGTCCAGGCAGCGGTCGCCGCACCGAAGACGGACCGGATCTCCAGCTGCCGCGCGGTCAGCACTTCCGGGTCGATTCCGGTGGCCCCCGACGCCGGCGTGCCCGCGAGCACGAGGCGGCCGCCTCGCCGCAGGAGGGTCATGGAGAAGTTCACCGAGGAGGCCAGGCCGGTGGTCTCCACGACGACGTCGAAGTCCGGAGAGGGATTCCGGTCGTACGCGCCCCAGTGGGTGGCCCCGAACGACAGGGCCGGCTTCCGGCGGCCCGGACACGAGCCGACGGCCATCAGCCGGGCCGGGGACGCCGCCGCCATGAACTGGACGGCGAGCATGCCGGCCGTTCCGTCGCCCACCACGGCGACGCGCTCGCCGGGGAGGACGGCCGCCTTCAGGGCGGCAGCGGCGACGCGGGCGGCCGGTTCCAGCAGTGCGGCCGCGGTCAGGTCCGTGTCGTCGGGCAGGATGTGCAGGAGCCGCGCCGGCAGAGTCAGGGTCGCGGCCATCGCGCCGGGCCGGGTGAATCCGGTTTCTTCGTAGCCTGCGCCGCACAGCGTGTTCTCCCCGGCACGACACCGTTCGCACGCCTGGCAGTTGCGGAACCCCTCGCCGACGGCCTTCCGTCCGACCAGCGCCTTCGGCACGAGATCCCCGACGCTCTCCACGGTCCCGGACCACTCGTGCCCCGGGATGAGCGGATACCGCACGTATCCGGCGGGCCGGACACCCCGCAGGACGTCCAGGTCACTGCCGCACATGCCCACCGCGTGCACGCGGACGAGCGCTTCCCCGGGCCCGGGCGGCGTCGGTTCATGAGGGACCAGCCTGTGTGCGCCCGGCCCGGAAATCACGACTGCGGTACTCATTTTGATGCCTTCGGGTCCTGGCACTGCCGAGCACTGGTGTGCCGGCCGGAGGGAGACACGTCAAGGCAGACACGTCAACGGGACAGGGCCGGATCCGGCTGTCGAGCGGTGCTGGCGCGCACGATGAGCTCAGGTTCGATGGTGAGGTGGGCCGCTTCGGTCGTACGGCCCTCGATGTGCTCCAGCAGCAGGGCGATGCTGCTGCGGCCGATCGCGGCGAAGTCCTGCCGGACGGTGGTGAGGGGCGGAGGGAAGAACTCGGCCTCCGGAATGTCGTCGAACCCGGCCACCGCCACGTCGGCGGGGGTCCTCATGCCCGCCTCCCGCAGGGCTCGGAGCACCCCGAGTGCCATCTGGTCGTTCGCCACGAAGACCGCGGTCAGAGGGGCACCCGTGGCGCGGGCCGCGGCGTGGCCCGCGAGCTGCTGGCCCGCGTGGTAGCCGGAAAGAGGGCTCCAGTCCCCCCGCAGGAGCGGCGGAACCTCGGCCCCCGCCTCGCGCAGGCAGTCTTCCCATCCGACGGCGCGTGCTTCGCTCTCCAGCCAGTCCCGGGGGCCGGCGACGTGCCACACCGTGCGGTGCCCCGCGGCGAGCAGGTGCTCGGTGACCATACGGGCGCCGAGCGCCTGGTCGAGGGAGACGCCGGGGAGATCGAGGCTGTGTCCGCCTTCCACCGTGACCACGGGGAAGGGGGTCTGCATGGCCGCGAGGGCCTGCACCATCTCGCGCTGCGGAGTGATGGCGATGACACCTTCGACGCCCCACGCCGCGAGGTGGTCCATGGCCTGGGTGAGCGCTGACCGCGTCACCGTGCGCAGGGTGACGGTCGACACCAGATAACCCTGGCCCCTGGCCGCTTCCTGCACCCCGGAAAGGGTGCTCGCCGGCCCGTGGAGGGTGGTGTTGACGGCGATGACGCCAAGCGTGTGGGTGCGGCGGGTGGCCAGGGCGCGGGCAGCCGAGTTGCGGCGGTACCCCAGCCGCGCGATGGCTTCGTTGACCTGGTCACGCGTCGTTTCGCGCACGTTCGGGTGGTTGCTGAGCACACGCGACACGGTCTGGTGCGACACGCCCGCCACTCGGGCGACGTCCGCCATGGTCGGCGCTTTCACGGCGTCAGAGGACTGCTGCACGTGTCCTCCTTCCCTGTCACCTGGTGAGATCCCTGCCATACGGTACCTGCCCCGCCGAACGGCCGACCACGAGCCGACCCCCGGCCGAGCAGGAACCGAGCAGGAACCGAACAGGAACCGACGACCAGCCGCGGCCCGCCCGGCGGTTACCGCCCCAGCCAGTAGGTATGTTGACATAGGTATTGAGCCATACTTATGCTGTCCACATGCCCGCCTCCAGCGCGTCCGAACAGGACATCCAGCACATCGCCTCAGCGATGTCGGCTGTCCTGCCCGCGCTGCACCGGGCCCTGGACCGGCGTGTCGCCCAGGACTTTCCGTACCCCAAGCCGCCCGAGGGCCAGCTGGCGCTCCTGCGGCTCGTCGGCGAGCGCGACGGTGTCACCGTGCGCACGGCGGCCGACGTGCTGCTGATGAAGCCGAACAACGTGAGCGCCCTGGTCACCCAGCTGGCAGCCCAGGGGCAGCTGGAGCGCAGGCAGGACCCGGCCGACAAGCGAGTCGCGCACCTGCACCTCACGGCCCAGGCCCGGCAGCGGATCGCCGAGGTCGACACCCTCATGACCGGGTACGTCGCCGAGGCGCTGCGCGCCCTCACCGACGGGGACCTCGACGCCATCGGCTCCGCCCTCGGCGCCCTCGAGGGACTGGCGCGGCACGTCCACCCCGCCGCCGGCTGACGGCGCCCGCGTACCCGTATCACCCCCCGCTCAGGAAGCAGTACACCTTCATGCCCTCCACCACCGTGGATCGCTCCCCCCTGCCCGCACCCGCCCCGGCCGGCGCTCCGGCCGGCCGCCGCGGCAACCCCTGGCTGACGCTGATCGCCGTCGCCTTCGGCCTGTTCATGGTCGGCCTGGACGGCTCCGTCGTCGCGATCGCCAACCCGGAGATCGGCCGGGACCTGAACGCGTCCACCGCCGACCTGCAATGGGTCACCAACTCCTACCTGCTGGCCCTGGCCGCCGCGCTGATCCTCGGCGGAAAGCTCGGCGACCGCTTCGGCCGACGCACCTTCTACCTCGTCGGTGTCGTCGGCTTCACCCTCGCTTCCGTCGCCATCGGCCTGGCGGGCTCGATCGAGGGCGTCATCGTCTTCCGCGCCGCGCAGGGCCTCTTCGGCGCCCTGCTGATGCCCAACACGCTCGGACTGCTGCGGGCGGTGTTCCCGCCGAAGAAGTTCGGCATGGCGGTGGGCATCTGGGCCATGGTGTCGTCCGTGTCCACCGCGCTCGGCCCCATCGTCGGCGGACTGCTCGTCGAGCACGTCAACTGGGAGTCGGTCTTCTACATCAACGCCCCCATCGGCGTGATCGCGCTGGTCTTCAGCGCGCTGGTGCTGCCGCAGAGCAAGAACGCCTCCGGTGACCACCGCTTCGACGTCCTCGGCGTCGTCCTGCTGGCGCTCGGACTGCTCGTCGTCGTCTTCGGCGTGGTCAAGGGCGAGACGTGGGGCTGGAGTTCGGGAACGACCCTGGGCACCCTCGCCGCGGGCATCGTCGTCCTGCTGGTGTTCGGCTGGTACGAGACACGCATCGGGCGCCCTTCCCCGAGCTCCCGGTCCGGCTCGCGCAGGGGCTACCCCATCCTCCCGATGCGGCTGTTCCGCAGCCCGGCGCTGACCATCGGCACGATCATCACCGCGGTCAACTTCTTCGTCCTGCTCGGCGTGATCTTCTTCGTGATGCTCTACCTGCAGAACGTGCGCGGCTTCACCCCCGTCGAGGCCGGCGTGCGCACCCTGCCGCTGAGCCTGGCGTCCGTCGTCGCCTCCCCGCTGGGCGCGAAGCTCACCGAGAGGTTCGGCGCCCGGCTGTCCATGCCGCTCGGCATGGTGCTCCAGGCCGCCGCCTCCTTCGGGATGCTCGGCTGGGGCGTGCACTCCTCGTACGGCGCGATGTGGCCGCCGTTCATCGCCCTCGGCCTCGGCGTCGGCATGGTGATGGCCGCCTCCTCCGAAGCCATCGTGGGCAACTCGCCCGTCGGGGACGCCGGTGTGGCGGGCGGCCTGCAGGCCACCGCGCTGCAGGTCGGCGGAGCGCTCGGCACCTCCGTGCTGGTGTCCCTGATCAGCAGCAGGGTCGGCTCGACCCTGACCGGCGAACTCACCTCCGCCGGGGTTCCGGCGCCCCTGGCCGAACGACTGCACGAGGCCAAGGACGCGGTGGCGATGGGGGTTTCACCGGTCTCCGGCGACATGCCGGCGCAGCTGCGGGCCGCGGTCGTCGAGGGCAGCGGCCAGGCGTTCCTCAACGGCGTGCACACCGCCGCGCTCGTCACCGGCGTGCTGTGCGTGGCCGGCGCCGTCCTCGCCGCGGCCGGCGTACGACGCGACCCGCAGGCCCACGCCGAACAGTGAGAGCAGTGGCAGTGAACGGTTGACCGGCCCCGGCCGGGCGGCGCGCCTCCTCGGGGACGGCGGGCGCCGCCCGGCCGGGGTTTCCCGCGCCTGCGGCTCTTCGCGGTACGCCACTCCCCCGCACGCTCGTCGCACCGGGCCCGGAACGACGGCACGAGCGTCTCGTAGCCGACCACGGCCGGCGGTGCGGTGCGGTGCGGTGCGGTGGGGGCCTTGCGCGGTCGGTTCCGGTCCGACGGCTTCCTGGCGCCACCCCATGTGTCGCATACCTCCCGATATCATGTAGATGACGTGTAAGGTTCCCCGCGGTGTGCCGGGAAGCCTGGTCGGCGGTCTTGAGAGAACTCTCTTTGCCGATCGGGGTCCAGTCATGGTTCTCATTGCCGTCTTCGGAGTCGCACCGCTCATCGCCGTGCCGCTCTCCGGGCTCATCGCCCGTACGGCCCTTCCGGCCCGCTCCACCGCGGACAGCGGCATCCTCGTGGTCACCGCGGCCCCGGCACGGTTCCCGGCGCCGTCCGCCGACGGCAGGCACGTCTCGTTCCCCACGCCGCGCGAGTACGGGAAGAACCCGGCCCGCGCCCTGGGCTCGGCCCCGGGACCGGACATACCGCCCGCCTCCGTGGCACGGCCCCGCTCACGCACTGCCCCGCCGGCCTCGGCCGGACCGCCCTCGTTCCTGTCAGACGCCCACCCCAGCAAGGAGAACGGCCATGCTCGCACGTGATCTCGCGGAGACCTACCCCTCCGTATCGACCGACGCCGACGCGGTGGACGCGGCCCGGCTGCTCTCCGAGCACAAGCTGCCCGCGCTGCTCGTGGTCGACGCCGACCATCGCCCGTACGCCATCGTGCCGGGCTCCCAGCTCATCAAGCAGCTGGTGCCCGACTACGTGATGGAGGACCCGCTGCTCTCCACCGTGATCGACGACCGGCACCTCGACGAGGTCATGGAGCGGATGGCCGGGCTGACGGTCGCCGAATGGCTGCCGCGGCGCGGCTACGCGCCACCGGTGGTCGGTCCCGACGCCGGTGCGCTGCAAGTGGCGGCGCTCATGGCCCGTACGCGCAGCCCGCTGGTCGCCGTGATCGAGCGCGAGGGCGACGAGGTGCGTCTGCTGGGCGCCATCACCGCCGCCTGCCTGATGACCCACATCGTCGGAGCCTCGTGAACGACTGGCAGAGCTGGGCGGCGCTCGTCGTCTTCGTCGGCGCGTACGCCCTGATCATCAGCGAGAAGGTGCACCGCGTGGCCGCCGCCCTCGGCGGCGCCGGGCTGATGCTGGCGATCGGGGCGACCGACGACAAGTCGGCCTTCTACTCCGAGCACAGCGGGGTCGACTGGAACGTCGTCTTCCTGCTGCTCGGCATGATGATGATCGTCGGCGTGCTGAAGAAGACCGGCATGTTCGAGTACCTCGCCATCTGGTCGGTGAAGAGAGCGAGGGCCAGGCCCTTCCGGGTGATGACCATGCTGGTCGTCATCACGGCCGTCGCCTCCGCGCTCCTCGACAACGTCACCACCGTGCTGCTCGTCGCCCCGGTGACGCTGCTGGTCTGCGAGCGGCTCGGGCTGCCGGTGGCGCCCTTTCTGATCGCCGAGGTGCTGGCGTCCAACATCGGCGGCATGGCCACGCTGGTCGGTGATCCGCCGAACATCATCATCGCCAGCCGGGCCGGTCTGACCTTCAACGACTTCCTCGTCCATCTCGCCCCGCTGTCCGCGCTGTTGCTCCTGGTCCTGATCGCGCTGTGCCGGTGGCTGTTCCGCAGGTCGTTCGTGTACGACGAGGAGCGCGCGGCCGAGGTGATGTCGCTGGAGGAACGCGAGGCCATCCGCGACCCCCGCCTCCTCGTCCAGGGCCTGGCCGTCCTGGCGCTCGTCATGGCCGGGTTCGTCCTGCACCCCGTACTGCACTACGAGCCCAGCGTCGTCGCCCTGCTCGGCGCCGGGCTGCTGATCGCCGTCTCCAGCGTGCGGACCGGTGACGTGCTCGGTGAGGTCGAGTGGCCCACGCTCGCCTTCTTCGCGGGGCTCTTCGTGATGATCGGCGGGCTGATCGAGACCGGTGTGATCGGCCAGGTGTCCAAGGCACTCGCGGACGCCATCGGCGGCAACGAACTGGGCGGCTCCATGCTGCTGCTGACGGCCTCAGCCGCGCTCTCCGGCATCGTCGACAACATCCCGTACGTCGCCACCATGGCGCCCATCACCAGCGACCTCGTCGAGTCGGTCGGCGGCTCCGGCGACCACGTCATGTGGTGGGCCCTGGCCATCGGGGCGGACCTCGGCGGCAACGCCACCGCGATCGGAGCCAGCGCCAACGTCGTCGTCCTCGGCATCGCCGAACGCAACCGCACCCCCATCTCGTTCTGGCAGTTCACCAAGTACGGGCTCGTCGTCACCTCCATCACCGTGGCGATCGCGGCGGCGTACGTCCGGCTGCGCTACTTCACCCTGGCCTGAGAGGCGTGTGGTGCGGCCGATGCGGCCGAAACGACTGATGCGGCGATTTTCTTTGTATGTTTCACATCAATGGTCTGGTCAGAATCCGGGATGTGAATGAGGCTGGGACCAAGAGGAACAAAAAAGACACAGGAGCCTTGAGCCTTCTCCGAGAAGACGGGAGCCGGCCGTGCGCGCGCGTGACCTGGCAGAGGAGTACGAAGCCGTGAGCATCGGCAGCGATGCTCTGGAGGCCGCCCGGCTGATGTCCGAGCACCGGCTTCCCGGGCTGCTGGTGCTCGACGGGCGGGGCGAGCCGAAGGCGATCCTCCCCGCCTCCCAGATGGTCAAGCTCCTGGTCCCCTCCTACGTGATCGACGATCCGGCGCTCGCCGCGGTCATCGACGAGAAGCACGCCGACCGGCTCTGCGAGACCCTGGCCGGGCGCCGGGTCGGCGACTGCCTTCCCCGCACCACGGCCCCGCCGCCGATCGCCGACCCCGGCGACACCGCGCTGGAGGTGGCCGCGCTGATGGCACGGGTGCGCAGCCCGCTGGTCGCGGTGGCGGAGAAGACCCGGGAGGGGACGCGCCTGTTCGGCGTGATCACGGCTTCGCACCTGTTGCACGAGCTTCTCGGCTCGGCAGCGGTCTCCGGTGGCGAGACCCACCACCCGTAGTCCCTCCCGTCAGCGGGTGTCCGTCTCGCCGCCGGTCACGACGAGGACCTCGCCCACCGTGAAGCTCGAATCGGTGTCCGAGGCGAGGTGCAGGCGGGTGGGCGCGGGTGGGCGCGATCTCTTCCGGCTGGGCCGGCCGTCCGGCGGCCGTTTCGCGACCCACCCGGGCCGGACCGCCCAGCGGCACGTGCGCGCCGGCGACGTCGAGAACGGTCCGGGTGGGGGTGAAGGGGCGGCAGGGCCTCAGGGAAAGGGCAGGGGGGTGCCGCACCGGCCGCAGTACCGGTCGCCGCGCTCCGGCGCGAGACGGCCGCAGTCGGGGCAGACCCGGTCCAGCAGACAGGCCGCCTCGCCGCCCTCCTCCGCCACGGGTGACACGGGCGGGGCGTTGCGGATGGTGAGCCCCGGGCGGCGGCGGTGGACCGTGAGGTAGGCCAGGCCGTCGGGACCCGCCGAGACGGCGCGTCGGGCTCCGTGCGGCAGCCATGCCACGGCCCCCGGTGCGAGTTCGTGCCGTTCGCCGCCGCATTCCAGCAGGCCGGCGCCCTGTGCCACGTACACCAGGACGTCCAGGTCGGGCTCGACGTGCGGAGCGACTCGGGCGCGGGGCGCCAGCCGGATCACATTCGCGTCCAGCTGCCGGCCGCTCTCGCCCAGGCGCCACAGCGCACCGCCTCGGTGGGCGGCGGGCGCCCCGCCGGTCAGTGCCGCCAACCGGGCGAGGACGCCCGGCCCTTGCGTGCGGACCGGTGCTTGCACCGACCCGGTTCCTTCGGCTGTGGCCTCCCGCAGCCAGGACCGCTCCGCGTGGTCGGCGGCCCGGGCGACGGCGAGCATCCCGCGACGGTACGGGTCGTCCGTGCCGTCGGCGTCGGCGTCGTGGAAGGAGTGCCTCGGCTGTTCCAGGAACTCCAGCCGCCGGCGCAGCACCGCGTGGCGGTCGCCGGGGTCGGGGAGCCGGGAGAGGAACGTCAGGACCGTGAAGTACCGGGCGCTGTCGCTGATGTCCAGGTCGTCGGGGGCCCGGAGCCGCCGCAGCAGCTCGGCGTGGCCGGTGCCGGTCAGGCTCAGGGTGTGCTGCCGGGCGGTCGCGGCGCCCGGCTCGGTCCGCCGGTCCAGCAGGCCGGCCTCGACGAGGCGGTCGATCACCGGGCGGAGGCTGCCCTCACCGACCGGCCGGAAGCGGCCGGCCAGGCGCACCGTACGGCGGCGCAGCTCGTCTCCGTACAGTGGCCCGTCGGCCAGGAATCCCAGGATCGCGAGCTCCAGCATGCCGCCACTTTGGCACATCGGAACGGGGTGCCTCGAACCGAGCGAGGCGTCCCCGTCACGAGCGGGATTCGCGCTTCCCCGGTTCCGGTTGTTCTTGTGCCTCGTACGCGGAGCAGTCGGGGTTCTGGCACGGCCCCGGGCGCCAGACGGGCACGAAGACTCCCAGGGACTTGTGTCGTTTGATCACTGTCTGGACGGGTTGCTTGCAGGCCGGGCACACGTGCCGGGCCCGGGCTTCGGTCTCATGCTCATTACTGCCCATATGTAAATTTTATGCCAATATCGCACCGTGGGGCAGGTCGGAAAGGTCCGGCCGACACCTGGGCCCGGCGGCGGATTTCGTCGCGTCGGACCACTCCGCACTCCGCCCGCACCAGGGCGCCCTGCCCTCGCGGTACGTACCGCGAGGGCAGGGCGTCCGGCTCGGGGGTCAGCTCGCGTAGCCGGCGAGCGCCCCGTTCGCGACGGGCACGAAAAGGCGGCCCTTCGCGGTGGCCAGGCCCGGGACGACCCACCCGGTGCCGTCGTCCTCACCGTTCCAGAACCCGGGCGGCAGGTCGCCCGGCGCAAGGCGCAGGGACCAGACGAGCCGCCCGTCGGACGCCCTGAGCACCCGCAGCCAGTCGCCGCCGGCCGCGTAGACGTGACCGGCGGCGACCAGCCGCACGCCGATGCCCTCGCTGGTGCCCCGGTAGGTCCACAGCGTCTTGTCCGTGCGGGTGTCGACGGCGCGCACCGCGCCGTCCTTCGCGACGAACAGACGGTTCCCCGTGTACGCCGGAGTGCCGTCGGCGGCCAGGCCGGGCCCCAGCTCGCCGGTGGCCCGGTCCACGCCGGTCAGCGTCCCGTCCGGGGACGTGCCACGCATCCACAGCTTGCCTCCGCCGAGCACCGCGGGGCTGCCGCTGGAGCCGCTGTAGCCCGGCGGCTTGACGTAGTGGCGCAGGGTGCGTCCGGTGGCGTGGTCGAGCAGGTAGTACTCGATGTCGTCGAAGGCGACCCAGACGCCCTGCGAGTTCACCGCGACCGGCACCTGGCCCACATTGGCCAGCGGAGTGCTCCACAGGGTGTGCCCGTCGCTCGCCCGTACCGCCATCGCCGTACTGGCGTAGCCGGAGTGCGTGTAGAGCACGCCCTTGTACCAGACCGGCGGGTAGTGGAACCAGTGGCTGTCGGGAGCGTTCAGCCGGACCGACCAGCGCCGGGCCCCGGCCGCCGGGTCCCAGGCGGTGAGGACGCCGTCCTGGGTCTGTGTGTAGACGAGCCCGCCACCGTAGGAGAGCGAGGCGCCCGGCCGGTCGGTGAGGTGCTTGGCGGGCCACAGGTTCTTCCCCGTCCGGGCGTCGAGCCCGACGAGTTGCATCCGCGGGCCGCCCTCGTCGCCCTGGTCCGCGTTGACGACGGCGAAGAGCCGGTCGCCGACGGCGACGGGCGCGGAGACGGCGCTGCCCAGGTCGCGCGACCACAGCTTGCGGTAGGGCGGTGCGGCGGTGGCTCCGGCGACGGCGCTGCTGCGAGCGGGGTCCACCCGGTAGCCGAGGGTGGCGTCCGTGGTCTCGGCGGCCGTGGCGGTACGTCCGGGCAAAGCGGTGGCGGCCCGGGGCGCGGCGCCGGGCGCGGCCAGCAGAGCGGCGAGGGCGACGGCCGCGGTGACCGAGGCTCTGAGGCGTACGGAAGGTCTGTGGCGCATGATTCCCCCCTGGGAACACGGCCGCCTGCGCGGCGGCTTCCGCTGCGCTGGTACCCGCCGCCCCCGGCCCCATGCCCCAAGTAGGCGTGTTTCAGGGCCGGTTCGCGACCGGCCCCACGGCCGGCGGACCGACTCGCCGCTTCCGGACCGGACGTGGAGCGGCGTGCGCCGCCCTTCTCGTACGTTCACCAGAAGGGCGACGGCTGCGCGCACACGGCCGAGGGGGTCCCCACAGCCGCTTCCTCAGCGCGGCATGATGGCCGGGCTGGCGAGCCGCACCAGTTCCAGTGCCTGCTCCGGGAACCAGAGGCCCGCCTTCGGGTCGACCGTACGGCGCTCGGGGTCCTGGGGTCCGGCCGTACCGCGCAGGCACTCGCCGTCCGACTCCCCCGGCGTCTTGATCCACAGGTCGGCGTCGTTCAGCGGGTCCCCGGTGCGGGTGGTGGGGCGGGCACCGAGGCCGCGTCCCGGCGGGTTGCACCAGTCCTGCGCGTCGCTGTACTTGCCGGCGGGCGGGGTCCACGGGCCCTGGCCGTTGCGGCTGGTGTCGGTGACGAAGTGCTTCATACGGGCCGGGTCGGGGACCCCCACATGACGGTCGAGCCAGTTCTGCGCGTCGGCCCTCGGCCACGACTGGCTGGGGCAGTCGGACGCCTTGCCGCCCTTGTCGACGTAGGCCAGGCAGGAGGAGATGAGCTTGCCGTACCAGGCGTTGGCGCTGTCGGTGCTGTAGTTGGCGACGTTCACGGAGAAGCCCGCGGCATGTGCGACACCGCCCTTGACCAGCCGGGGCACGATGCTGTCCACGGTGTGCCAGGAGGGGTGCCCGGCGTCGACGTACACCTTGGTACGGGGCAGCGCGGCGAGGGTGGTGACGGCGTCGGTGATCTGGGCGTAGCGCGCGGCCGTCCTGGCCTCCTTCGCCCCCTCGGTGTCCTCGGCGCCGCCGTCGGGGCAGTCGGAGGGCACCAGGGCGAGCGCGTCGGGTTCGAGGACGACGAGCGCGCGGCTGTCGCCGATGCCCTTCGCCACGCCGCCGATCCACTCCCGGTACTCGGCGCTGTCGCGCAGGCCGCCCGCCGAGTACAGGGAGCAGTCGCGGCCCGGGACGTGGTAGAGCACCAGCGTGGGCGTCGCCTTGTCCCGGGCGGCGTCGCGGACGATCTCGCGCGTCTCGTCCCTGACCTCCCCCGGGGTGCGGCCGGCCAGCCAGACGGCGTGCGGGATGCGGGCCATGGCCCGGAGCCCGGCGGCCTCGCGCGACTGGGTGCCGCGGTCCAGTTCGTCGGCCTGGCGGTACGCCGCCGGGTTGGCGTCGGGGACGTACAGACGGGTGGCGGCGGAGCCGTCCGGGGCGTCCGGGCCGGCCGGGTCGTCGGTCGCGCCGGCGGACAGCGCGCCCAGGAAAAGCGCCGCTGCCAGGCCGGTCAGGGTGAGGGGTACTGCGGTCAGGGTCGGGAGGGTGGGTCTTCTGCTGCGCACGGGGTCGCTCCTGGCTCGCGAGAGGTGGGGACAGGGAGCGCTCCCACGCCCCACGTCACGACGCGTGGCGCGGGCCGCTCGGCCGGGGCACCATGGCGCATATGAGCAGGAAGAGGCCCGCGCCGACGGCGTACCAGAGCAGATCGGGCGCGTTGAAGGTCGAGCCGAGCACCAGCCGGGCGGCCGTACTGCGTTCGGCCAGCTCCGCGGGTACGCCGGTGAGCTGGGCGCACTCGACCGCCCAGCTGAGCCCCAGTGCGACGGCGGCGGCCACCGGCGGGCGGGTCGCGGGCGCGAGAAGCAGGGCGAGCGTGCACAGCAGGACGGTGTAGAGCGCGTCCCCCGCGTACTTGGCGATGTCGCCGTCCGCCACGGCCCGGACGCCGAGCCCCGCGGACAGGGTCAGGCCCGCGGCCACGGCCGCGCGTACGCGGGTCCGGGCCCGGGTCCGGCGAAGATCACTCACGCCGGACACTCTACGTCCATACCACGGTCAGGCGACGGAACCTATCCGCCCGGCCGGTTCCCGGGGACCCTCGTGGTGGATCGGGGTGTGGGCGCCGGTGAGGGAGACGCCGGTGCCGCCGCGCCGGGACGCGACGATCTCCGCGGCGATGGACAGGGCGGTCTCCTCGGGCGTACGGGCGCCGAGGTCGAGGCCGATGGGGCTGCGCAGGCGGGCCAGTTCGAGCTCGGTGACGCCGACCTCGCGCAGCCGCCTGTTGCGGTCCTCGTGGGTGCGGCGGGAGCCCATCGCGCCGACGTACGCGACCGGCAGGCGCAGCGCCAGTTCCAGCAGCGGGACGTCGAACTTGGCGTCGTGGGTGAGGACGCAGAGCACCGTACGGCTGTCGACCTCGGTCGACTCCAGGTAGCGGTGCGGCCACTCGACGACGATCTCGTCGGCCTCGGGGAAGCGCGTGGCGGTGGCGAAGACGGGCCGGGCGTCGCACACGGTCACGTGGTAGTCCAGGAACTTGCCGACGCGCACCAGCGCGGCGGCGAAGTCGATGGCGCCGAAGACGATCATGCGGGGGGCCGGGACGCTCGACTCGACGAGGAGCGTCAGCGGCCGGCCGCAGCGCGAGCCGTCCTCGCCGATGAGGACGGTGCCGGTGCGTCCCGCGTCGAGCATGGCGCGGGCCTCGCCCGCCGCCGTACGGTCCAGCTCCGGGTGTCCGCCGAGGCTTCCTTCACAGGCGAACGAGCCGTCGCGCGAACCGTCGGGGCGTACGAGCAGGGCGCGGCCCATGACTTCGGCCGGCCCGTCCGTGATCCGCGCGACCGCCGCCGCGCCCCCACGCGCGGCGGTGGCCAGCGCGGCCGCGAACACCTCCCTGGCGGGAGAGTCCGCGCGTACCGGGGTGACGAGGATGTCGATCACGCCGCCGCAGGTCAGGCCCACGGCGAACGCGTCCTCGTCGCTGTAGCCGAAGCTCTCCAGGACGGCCCGGCCGTCCTGGAGAGCCTGCCGGCACAGTTCGTACACCGCGCCCTCCACACACCCGCCGGAGACGGAGCCGATCGCCGTGCCCTCGGAGTCGACCGCCAGGGCCGCTCCGGGCTCCCGGGGCGAGCTGCCGTGCGTCGCCACGACCGTGGCGACGGCGAAGTCGCGTCCTTGCTCGACCCACCGGTTGAGTTCTTCGGCGATGTCCAGCATGACTGTCTCCTTACGGGGTGCGGGGGGAGGGACGGGGCGCTACTTGACGCCCAGCCAGCCCTCGATGGGGTGGAGTGCGAAGTAGGCGAGGAAGACGGCGGCCAGTACCCACATCAGCCAGCCCACTTCCCGCACCCTGCCCTGCGCCGTCTTGATCAGCACGTGGGCGATGACGCCGGCCGCGATGCCCGCGGTGATGGAGTACGTGAACGGCATCAGCACGGTGGTCAGGAAGACCGGGATGGAGGTCGCCGTGTCGTCCCAGTCGATGTGCTTGGCGTTGGTCAGCATCATCGCGCCGATGACGACCAGCGCGGCGGCGGCCACCTGGGTCGGGATGAGCTGGGCCAGCGGGGTGAAGAAGAGGCAGAGCGTGAAGGCGAGGCCGGTGACCACACTGGCGAAGCCGGTCCGCGCGCCGTCGCCGACGCCCGCGGTGGACTCGACGAACACCGTCTGCCCGGAGGCGCCGGCGAAACCGCCGATCGCGCCGCCCGCGCCGTCGACGGCCAGGGCCCTGTTGAGGCCGGGCATCTTGCCGTCCCTGTCGGCGAGGTTGGCCTGCTGGCCGATGCCGATGATGGTTCCCATGGCGTCGAAGAAGCCCGCCAGCACCAGGGTGAAGACGATGACGCCGACGGTGATGCCGCCGATGCTGCCGATGCCGTCGAAGGAGACGCTGCCGAAGAGGCCGAAGTCCGGCGTGCTGACGATGGAGCCGGTGAGCTCGGGGGCGTTCAGGCCCCAGGCCTTCTGGTCGAGGCCGGCGAGCTGGTGGACCAGCGCGGCGAAGACGGTGCCGCCGACGATGCCGATGAGGATCGCGCCGGGGACCTTGCGCACCTGGAGGAGGAAGATCAGCAGAACGGTGAAGGAGAAGCACAGCACCGGCCAGCCGGTGAGCATGTCGCTCGTGCCGAGCTGGATCGGCTTGGCGCCGGCGATGCCGCCCTCTCCGGGCATGGAGGTGACGAAGCCGGCCTGCACCAGGCCGATGAGGCAGACGAACAGGCCGATGCCCATGGTGATGGCGTGCTTCAGGGCCAGCGGGATGGCGTTCATGATGAGTTCCCGCAGGCCGGTGACGACGAGCAGGATGATCACGAGGCCGTAGATGACGCACATGGCCATCGCGTTGCCCCAGGTCATCTCCGGGGCGACCTGGAAGGCCATGACGGCGGAGACGCTGAGACCCGCCGCGAGCGCGAGCGGCACGTTGCCGACGAAGCCCATCACGATGGTGGTCACTGCGGCGGCGGCGACGGTCGCGGTGGTCAGCTGATTGCCGTCGAGCCTGTTGCCCGCCACATCGGGGACCGAGAGGATCACCGGGTTCAGCAGGATGATGTACGCCATCGCCATGAAGGTGGTGATGCCGCCGCGGACCTCACGGGCGACCGTGGACCCTCTGTGCGTTATGTGGAAGTAGCGGTCGAGCCACGACCGGCCGGCGGGCTGGCGCGTTCCCGCGCCGGCGTCCTCCGCCGTGGTCGTCGGCTCTGTGGACTGCTGGGTCATGGTGCCTGTCTCCCAAGGTTCAAAGGGGCACCCGCATGAAGACTGGAAACGCGGGATTTGGGATGGTGCGAGGGCTGCACGACCCGGGGGACGGCCCGAGACGAACTGGGGCAAAACCGGCTGAGCGAAAAAGCGGGTGGTGCGAGGACCGCGAGCGGTGCGGTACGTGGGGACCCCGGGCGGTGACAGGCGGGGAAGTGTGACGTTCCTTGGAGGCACGGCACCGCCCGGGGAGCTTTCCGGCGGAACTCGGGTGATCAGGTGCCCGTGAGGTGCTCGGGGCGCACCGGCGTCCTGTTGAGTTCCAGACCCGTCGCGTTCCGGATCGCCGCGAGGACGGCCGGGGTCGACGAGAGGGTGGGGGCCTCACCGATGCCACGCAGACCGTACGGCGCGTGCTCGTCGGCGAGTTCGAGCACGTCGACGGGGATCGTCGGCGTGTCGAGGATGGTGGGGATCAGGTAGTCCGTGAAGGAGGGGTTGCGCACCTTCGCGGTCTTCGGGTCGACGATGATCTCCTCCATGACCGCGACGCCCAGGCCCTGGGTGGTGCCACCCTGGATCTGGCCGACGACGGACAGCGGGTTGAGCGCCTTGCCGACGTCCTGCGCGCAGGCCAGCTCGACGACCTTCACCAGCCCGAGCTCGGTGTCCACCTCGACGACCGCGCGGTGCGCGGCGAACGAGTACTGGACGTGGCCGTTGCCCTGTCCGGTCCGCAGGTCGAACGCCTCGGTGGGCCGGTGGCGCCACTCCAGCTCCAGGTCGACCGCCTCGTCCTCCAGCACGTCGACCAGGTCGGCCAGTACCTCGCCGCCGTCGGTGACGACCTTGCCGCCTTCGAGCAGCAGCTCGGCGGTGGCCCAGGCGGGGTGGTACGAGCCGAACTTGGCGCGGCCGATCTCCAGGACCTTCTCGCGGACGTTCTCGCAGGTGTTCTTGACCGCGCCGCCGGTGACGTAGGTCTGGCGGGACGCGGACGTGGAGCCCGCCGAGCCGACCCGGGTGTCGGCCGGGTGGATGGTCACCTGCGCGACGCCCAGCTCGGTACGGGCGATCTGCGCGTGGACGGTGACGCCGCCCTGGCCGACCTCCGCCATCGCGGTGTGCACGGTGGCGACCGGCTCGCCGTTGATGACCTCCATGCGCACACGGGCGGTGGAGTAGTCGTCGAAGCCCTCGGAGAAGCCGACGTTCTTGATGCCGACCGCGTAGCCGATGCCGCGTACGACGCCTTCGCCGTGCGTGGTGTTCGACAGACCGCCGGGCAGGGCGCGTACGTCGGCCTGCTCGCCGGCGGCGAGCCACTGCTGCTCGGGCGGCATCGGCATGGCCTTGACGCGGCGCAGCAGCTCGGCGACGGGCGCCGGGGAGTCGCACGGCTGGCCGGTGGGCAGGAGCGTGCCCTGCTCCATGGCGTTGAGCCGGCGGAACTCCACCGGGTCCATGTCGAGCTTCGCCGCGAGCTTGTCCATCTGCGCCTCGTAAGCGAAGCACGCCTGGACGGCGCCGAAGCCGCGCATGGCGCCGCAGGGCGGGTTGTTCGTGTAGAGCGCGATGGCCTCGATGTCGACGTCCTCGATGACGTACGGGCCGGCGCTCAGCGACGAGGCGTTGCCGACGACCGCCGGGGAGGCCGACGCGTAGGCGCCGCCGTCCAGGACGATCCGGCACTTCATGTGCGTGAGCTTGCCGTCCTTGGTCGCGCCGTGCTCGTACCAGAGCTTCGCCGGGTGGCGGTGGACGTGGCCGAAGAAGGACTCGAACCGGTTGTAGACCATCTTGACCGGCTTGCCGGTGCGGAGGGCGAGGAGGCAGGCGTGGATCTGCATCGAGATGTCCTCGCGGCCGCCGAAGGCACCGCCGACGCCGGAGAGCGTCATGCGGACCTTCTCCTCGGGCAGGCCGAGGACGGGGGCGATCTGCTTGAGGTCCGAGTGCAGCCACTGGGTGGCGACGTACAGGTCGACGCCGCCGTCCTCACCGGGTACGGCCATGCCGGACTCGGGGCCGAGGAACGCCTGGTCCTGCATGCCGAAGACGTACTCGCCGGAGACGATGACGTCGGCGCGCTCGGCTGCCTCGTCGGCGTTGCCGCGGACGATCGGCTGGCGGTGCACGATGTTCGGGTGCGGGACGTGACCGATGTGGTGGTCGTCGCGGCCCTCGTGGATCAGCAGCGCGTCGGGCGCCGTCGCCGATGCCTCGTCGGTGATGACGGGGAGTTCGACGTAGTCGATCTTGATCTTGGCGGCGGCGCGGCGGGCCGTCTCCGGGTGGTCGGCGGCGACGACGGCCACCGGCTCGCCGTGGTGGCGGACCTTGCCGTGGGCGAGGACGGGGGTGTCCTGGATCTCCAGGCCGTAGTTCTTCACCTCGGTGGGCAGGTCGTCGTACGTCAGCACGGCGTAGACGCCGGGCATGGCGAGCGCCTCGGACGTGTCGATCGACCGGATCTCGGCGTGCGCGGTGGTGGAGCGCAGCGTGTGGCCCCAGAGCATGTCCTCGTGCCACATGTCCGAGGAGTACGCGAACTCGCCGGTGACCTTGAGGGTGCCGTCGGGGCGGAGCGTGGACTCGCCGATGCCGCCCTTGGTCTTCGACCCCTGGTTGATGCTGGTGGGGGTACCTGTGACGCCCATGATCAGACCCCGCTTCCCTGACGGTCCTGACGAGCCGCGGCAAGCCGCACCGCGTCCAGGATCTTCTCGTAACCGGTGCAGCGGCACAGGTTGCCCGAGAGCGCCTCGCGGATGTCCGCGTCGGAGGGCTCGGCGTTGCGCTCCAGGAGCTCGTCGGCGGCGACCAGCAGACCCGGCGTGCAGAAACCGCACTGCACGGCGCCGGCGTCGATGAACGCCTGCTGGATCGGGGCCAGCTCCGTGCCCTCGCCGGTCTGCGAGTCGGTCCCCTTGGCCTGCCACTGCTGGGCCGCCTGGAGCGACGTACCGCCACCGCAGGCGCCGCTCGCACAGCCCTCTTCGCGCTGCCTGGCGAAGTCGGCGAGGCCCTCGACCGTGACGACCTCGCGGCCCTCGACCTGGCCGGCGGCGACGAGGCAGGCGCAGACGGGGACGCCGTCGAGGCGGACCGTACAGGAGCCGCACTCGCCCTGCTCGCACGCGTTCTTGGAGCCGGGCAGGCCCATGCGCTCACGCAGGACGTAGAGCAGGCTCTCGCCCTCCCAGACGTCGTCCGCTTCCTGCTTACGGCCGTTGACCGTGAAATTGACGCGCATTGCTATGCAGCTCCTTCAAGCGTGCGGCCGGTGCCGCGGTACTGCTCCCAGGTCCAGCCCAGCGTGCGGCGGGCCATGATCCCGACCGCGTGGCGGCGGTACTTCGCGGTGCCGCGCACGTCGTCGATCGGGTTGCAGGCGCCGGAGGCCAGCTCCGCGAACTGCTTGGCGATCGAGGGGGTGATGATCTTCCCGCTCTCCCAGAACCCGCCCTCTTCGAGCGCGGCGTTCAGGAAGTCCTCGGCGGCGCGGGCGCGCAGCGGGGTCGGGGCGGCCGAACCGATGCCCGTCTTGACCGTGCGCGTCTCGGGGTGCAGCGCGATGCCGAACGCGCAGACCGCGATGACCATGGCGTTGCGGGTGCCGACCTTGGAGAACTGCTGCGGCCCGTCGGCCTTCTTGATGTGGACGCGCTTGATCAGCTCGTCCGGCTCCAGCGCGTTGCGCTTCACACCGGTGTAGAACTCCTCGACCGGGATGAGGCGCGTACCGCGCACCGACTCGGCCTCGACCTCGGCGCCCGCCGACAGCAGGGCGGGGTGCGAGTCACCGGCGGGGGAAGCGGCACCGAGGTTTCCGCCGACCGAGCCGCGGTTGCGGATCTGGGGCGATCCGACGGTGTGGGCGGCGAGCGCGAGGCCCGGCAGCTCCGCCCGCAGGTGGTCCATGATCTGGGTGTACGGGACGGAGGCACCGAGCTGTACGGTCCCCTCGCCCACCTCCCACTCGCGCAGTTCGCCGATGCGGTTCAGGTCCAGGAGGTACTCGGGGCGGCGGTGGTCGAAGTTGATCTCGACCATGACATCTGTGCCGCCCGCGATGGGCACAGCCGTGGGGTGCTCGGCCTTGGCGGCGAGCGCCTCCTCCCAGCTGGCGGGGCGAAGGAAGTCCATGAGGCTCTCTTCTTCTCAATCGGGTGGTTCGCGTGTCGCTGGGGCTGGAGACGGCCAACCGCCGGCTGTCGACCTGGTCGCTCCGAGCAGTTCCGGGCCGCTCTGGGGCGTTCATCTGCTGTTCACGTGGCTTGGCCCCAGTACACAAGCCGGGCCTCCGCCCGGTGCAGTCACCGAAACCATGAAGGAGTTGGCTGGTGGCCGCTCGCGTCTTGTAGATTCGAACGAAAGGCGGGGCCCGGTGGCCCCACGGTTTTCTTCGGGAAACCACAAACCCATTGGCACACACATCCCCACTGGCAACAACGAGAGACAGATCGGCGGCGACCCATGCGGCTGCGCGCACTGCTGGAGACCGACCCGCTGGGCCTGCGGCTGCTCGGCGGCGAGGACGAGCTCGACCGCACCGTGCGCGGTGTGATGACCACGGACCTGCGGGACCCCAGCCGCTATCTGTCCGGCGGCGAGCTGGTGCTCACCGGTCTGGCGTGGCGGCGCTCCGCCGAGGACTCCGAGCCCTTCGTCCGCATCCTGGCGGGCGCCGGCGTCGTCGGCCTGGCGGCGGGCGAGGCCGAGCTCGGCGCCATCCCGAGCGATCTGGTCGAGGCGTGCGTGCGCCACCGGCTGCCGCTCTTCGCGGTCAGCGAGGCCGTCGCCTTCGCGACCATCACCGAGTACGTGGTGCGCCAGGTGTCCGGCGAGCGGGCCGGCGACCTGGCGGCCGTCGTCGACCGGCACCGCAGGCTGATGACGTCGGGCCCGGCGGGCGGCGGTCCCGAGGTGGTGCTCGACCTGCTCACGTCCGACCTGGACCTGCGCGCCTGGGTGCTCTCGCCCACCGGCCGCCAGATCGCGGGCGCCGGCGACCCGCTGCCGCCGGCCGTGGGGGCCGCGCTCGCGGGCGAGCACCTGGCCGCGAGCCGCACCGGGCGCCGGGCGCCGCACCGGGCCGCCGTGCGGGGGACGACGTACTCGCTGTTCCCGGTCAGGGGCGGCGGCCGCGGCGCCACCGCGACCGCCGCCGCTTCCCGCGACGTGCGCGAGAGCGTGCTCTCCGACTGGCTGCTGGCCGTGGAGGCGGACGCGGGCGACTGGCCCGCCGCCCGCCTCGACCTGCTCCAGGGCGTGACCCAGCTGATCGCCGTCGAACGCGACCGGCGTGACGCGGCCCGTACGGTACGGCGCCGCCTCGCCCAGGAGGTCCTGGAACTGGTCCAGGCGGGCGCGGCCCCGGCCGAGATCGCGGCACGCCTGCGGGTCGCCGCCCCGGTGCTGCTGCCGGGCCTCGGCTCGGCGCCGCACTGGCAGGTGGTCGTGGCACGGGTCGACTGGCAGGAAGGGGGGCCCGGCGGGGCGGCCGGCACCGGCGGTCCGGGCGGACCGGCCGCGGCGATCCAGGCCGGGCCCGTCGCGCAGACGCTGCTGGAGGAGATCCTGGTCGACCCGGCGGTGACGGGCTCCGACTCCTCGGACCGGATCGCGGTGGCGCACGCGGGCGACGAGGCGATCGCGCTCGTACCGCTGCCGGCGTCCGCGCCGGACGGGGACGGCGGCGCGGACAAGGACGGGGAGGGCGGCGAGGGCGCGCCCGGCTCCCGTACGGGCCTGCACGCCGACGTACTCCTCGAAGCGGTGCGCGAGCCGCTCTCGGGCGGTCTGGCCGAGGACGGGCGGCTGACACTGGGTGTCAGCGCGGCCGTGCACTCGGCGGAGGGGCTGCGCGGCGCGCTGGAGGAGGCCCGGCACGCCCGCCGGGTCGCGGCGGCGCGCCCCGGCCGGGTCTGCGCGGCGGGCCACCACGAGCTGGCGTCGCACGTGCTGCTGCTGCCGTTCGTGCCCGACGACGTGCGCAGGGCGTTCACGGCGCGGCTGCTGGATCCGCTGCGGGACTACGACCGGCGGCACCGGGCGGAACTGATCCCCACCCTCGAAGCGTTCCTCGACTGCGACGGTTCTTGGACGCGCTGTGCGGCCCGGCTGCATCTGCACGTGAACACCTTGCGCTACCGGGTGGGCCGGATCGAGCAACTGACGGGCCGTGACCTGTCGCGTCTCGAGGACAAGCTGGACTTCTTCCTCGCCCTGAGGATGAGCTAGCGCACCCGGGAGGGGGCTCCGCCCTGACCACGAGCGGGGGCAGGCGGCCGGTGCCGGCCGGTGCCGAGTTGTCCGGGTACCCCGAACGGATGAAGCCGGTGACGACCGCCGCTCCCGGCCCACCGGCCGCCCCGGCCGGCCGATTGTGAATTCGTTCACCTGACCCCTTGGCCCGGGGTGCCATTCCGTGCTGAGATTCGCCCACTACCGCACGACCGGTACTCACAGCTCGATGACGTGCTGCTCGGGGAGGGCAATGTGGCGCATACCGCCATGTCTGGTTCCGGAACGACCGCAGATGACGGAAGCCCACTCCAGACCGCGGTATGGCGGCTGCGCTCGCGCGGCTGCTGGACCGACGCCGCGGCCCTGCTCGAACCACACGCGGGCGCCGCCGCGGCCCCCGCCGCCGCGCTACAACGGGCCTCGCTGCTCGTCGAGCGCTGCCTGTTCACCACGGAGGGCTGGGCGGAGGCGGAGGACGCCCTGCGTACCGCGGAGGCGGTGGCCCGGAGCGACGACGAGCGGGGCGCGGCGGCGTGCGAACGCGGTCACCTCGCGTACGCGTCGACGGTGCTCGGCGTCCGCGACCGCGCCGACGAGGCGCGTTCCGCGCTCGGCAGGGCGGCCGCGCTGCTCACCCCCACGGCGCCGGGGCGCCCCCTGCTGGACTTCCGCCGCGGTCTGGTCGCGGAGCACCTCTCCGACTCCCCGCAGTCGGCCCGCGCCGCCTACCGTCGCGCCCACGCGGGCGCCACGGCGCACGGCGAGACGCTGCTGCTGTCGTTCACCTGGCGCCACCTGGCCGGACTGTCCCTGCGCGAGGGCGAGTTGGCGGACGCGAGGCACGGCTTCGCCGAGTCGCTGCGGATACGGGAGGAACTGGGCTACCTGGTGGGCACGGCCCCGGCCCTGGCCGCCCTGGCAGAAGCGGAACCGGAGCCCGAGGCGACACGCCTGCGGGCGGAGGCGGGCCGCCTGTTCCGGCTGCTGGACGGCGTACCGACCTGGCTGGCGGCGCAGCTCTCACCACCTGCGGCGGCGTAGCGCGGCGGGTCCCGGCCCGGTCGGCGGGCCCCGGTTCGCCCGGTCGGCGCCGGTTCGCCGGGCCGGTGAGGCCCCGGGGGCCCTCCGCTCGCGGCCCGCCGCCCGGCCTGCTGGACTGGCTGTACGACGAGGCGGAACCGGTCCAGCAGCCCGAGGAGCAGACATGAAGGCCGTCCAGTACCGCGCCATCGGCGCCGCTCCCGAGGTGGTCACCGTCCCCACGCCCGAGCCGGCCCCCGGCCAGGTGCTGCTGAAGGTCACCGCGGCGGGCGTCTGCCACTCCGACATCGCCGTGATGGGCATGCCCGCCGGCAGCCTGGGCTTCCCGCTGCCCCTCACCCTCGGCCACGAGGGCGCCGGCACCGTCGCCGCCCTCGGCGACGGTGCCGCCGGCCCGGCCGTGGGGGACCCGGTCGCCGTGTACGGCCCGTGGGGCTGCGGGACCTGCGCCAAGTGCGCCGAGGGCAAGGAGAACTACTGCCCGCGGGCGGCCCGGCTCGGCATCTTCCCGCCCGGACTCGGCGCCCCCGGCGCGATCGCCGAGTACATGATCGTCGACAGTCCGCGCCACCTGGTGCCGCTCGACGGCCTCGATCCGGTCACGTCGGTCCCGCTCACCGACGCCGGCCTGACGCCGTACCACGCGATCAAGCGCTCGCTGCCGAAGCTGGTGCCGGGCTCGACCGCCGTGGTCATCGGTACGGGCGGCCTCGGCCACGTGGCGATCCAGCTGCTGCGCGCCATGACGACGGCCCGTGTGATCGCCCTGGACGTCACCGAGGACAAGCTCTCCCTGGCCCGCACGGTCGGCGCGCACGAGACGGTGCTCTCGGACGCGAACGCGGCGGCGAAGGTCCGCGAGCTGACGGGCGGCCTGGGCGCGACGGCCGTCTTCGACTTCGTGGGCGCGGCCCCCACGCTGGCGACGGCGGGCGCGGTGGCGGGGATCGAGTCCGACGTGACGATCGTGGGCATCGGCGGCGGCACGCTCCCGGTGGGGTTCGGCAGCCTCCCGTACGAGACGTCGGTGAGCTCCCCCTACTGGGGTTCGCGCTCCGAACTGATCGAGGTCCTGGACCTGGCCCGCGCGGGCGCGGTCGACGTGCACGTGGAGACGTACGGCATCGACGAGGCCCCCCTGGCGTACGAACGCCTGCACGCCGGCGAGATCAACGGCCGGGCGGTCATCGTCCCGGAAGCGGCCTGAAAGGGTCCGTACCTCAGCGGTCCGCGCCCGCGAAGTGTTCGCGGACCAGGGACTGGACCACCGTCAGGTCCTGCGCCGCCAGGGCGTCCAGCAGGGCCAGGTGTTCCGCGGCGTCCGCCAGGAGGTCCGCCCGGCGTCCCAGGGGGTCACCCGTGAGCAGGGGCCACTGGGAGCGGCGGTGGAGGTCGTCGGCGACGGTGACCAGCTGGTGGTTTCCGGAGAGGGAGAGGATCGCGCGGTGGAAGGCGCGGTCCGATTCGGCGTACGCCGCCCGGTTGCCCGTCGCCGCCGCCGCCGTGGTGGCTTCCGCCAGGGGACGCAGCTCGCACCAGCGGCCGGCCGGGACCGTGAGGGCCAGGCGGAGCATGACCGGCACTTCGATCAGGGACCGCACTTCCGCCAGCTCGGCCAGTTCCACCGCGCTGCGGACCGTGACGCGGAAGCCGCGGTTCGGTACGACCTCCACCGCGCCCTCCAGCGCCAGCTGCTGCATCGCCTCGCGGACCGGGGTCGCCGAGACGCCGAAGCGGGCGCCGAGCGCGGGGCCCGAGTAGACCTCGCCGGGGACCAGCTCGCCGGTGACCAGGGCCGTGCGCAGGGCGTCGAGAATCTGGCCGCGGACCGAGTGGCGCCGGACGGGGCGGGGGGCCGGGGGCTCGCTGTGCGTGTGTTCGCCGCGGGCCCGCTCCGGGGCGCGGACGGCAGGTATCCGCCCGTACGCGGCCTCGCGCGGTCTGGCCTGCTCCATGTGGGTCCCTCCGGTGCGTGTCCCGTATGCACGATAAGCGGCCGGGGTGACAGTTCAAACACAGAGAAGATCGGGTAAGGTAAGGCTTACCTGCAAACGATCGCGATTCGGTGGTCCCCTGCATGACCGTTCCCACGCTTGCCCCCGACGTCACCGCTTCCCCTGTCGCGGTTTCGTACGCCCGCCTCACGGAGGTCTTCTCCGGACTGCGCGTCATCGAACTGGACGACGGCGAGCAGGTGCCCCGCGGGAACGGCTGGGTGGGCGCGGCGGAGCTGGCGGCCGGCGGCGACGCGCTCGACGCCTTCCTCGCCTGGGACAACGCGCAGGTCCTGCGCGACTACGGACAGCAGGCCCGCCCCGACGTCGTCGCGAGCTTCGGTCTGCACCGGTACGCCTGGCCCGCCTGCCTGCTGGTCACCGTGCCGTGGTTCCTGGACCGCCGGGTGCCCCGCGTGCCCGTCGAGGACGTCGCCTTCCACCGGTCCCTGGGCCGCATGACCGTACGCGTGCGGGAGTTCGCCTGTCTGCCGGGCGACCCGGCCGCCGCCCTGCCCGGCGCCCGCGTCGTACCGGACGAGGAGGCCCTGCGCGCCGAGGTGCGGGACGCCGTCGCCGAACACCTCGGGCCGGTGCTCGACGGCTTCGGGCCCCGGATGCGGCGCGGGAAGCGCGCGCTGTGGGGCATGGCGACGGACGAGATCGTGGAAGGGCTCTGGTACGTCGCGCACCTGCTCGGGGACGAGCGGCGCGCCATGCGGGAGCTGGAGGAGCTGCTGCCGGGCACGACCAAGCCGTACGCGGGCACGGCCGGCTTCCGCGAGCTGACCGGGCCGAACGGCGAAGCGCTGCCGACCCGCGACCGGGCGAGCTGCTGCCTCTTCTACACGCTGCGCCCCGAGGACACCTGCGTGACGTGCCCCCGTACGTGCGACGCCGAGCGCGTACGGAAGCTGAGCGAGGAAGCCGCGGCGACAGCGGCGTCCGCGGTCGCCACCGCCTGACGGCACGCCACCCGGACGGGTGGCATAAATCGAACGCAACTCATCGTCCCAGCACGGCGGTTCGATCGGATCGCGCCTATTCGCATGCCCGGGCCCCCCCTTGGCGTTCTCTTGCACCGAAAGCCTCTTCGGGGCACTTCGATTCCGCCAATATGGCGCCCGAAACGCCCTACCGCGATGCAAGGGACACCGCATGAGACTGACCGACATATCGCTGGACTGGCTGCTTCCGGGTGGCGTGATGCTCGCGGGGGTCCTGGCGGCGGTCGCGGTGCTCGCGCGCGGCAAGCGCGCCGGCGGCAAGGCCGCGGCCGACGACTCCTGGGAACGTACCGAGGAACGGCGCAGGCGCAAGGAGGCGGTCTACGGGATCGCTTCGTACCTGCTGCTCTTCTGCTGCGCGGCGGTCGCCGCCGCACTCTCCTTCCACGGCCTGGTCGGCTTCGGCCGGCAGAACCTCAACCTCTCCGGCGGCTGGGAGTACCTCGTCCCCTTCGGCCTCGACGGCGCCGCCATGTTCTGCTCGGTGCTCGCGGTGCGCGAGGCCAGCCACGGTGACGCGGCCCTCGGTTCGCGCCTGCTGGTGTGGACGTTCGCCGGTGCGGCCGCCTGGTTCAACTGGGTCCACGCGCCCCGGGGCCTGGGCCACGCGGGCGCCCCGCAGTTCTTCGCCGGGATGTCGCTGTCGGCCGCGGTGCTGTTCGACCGCGCACTGAAGCAGACCCGCAGGGCCGCGCTGCGCGAACAGGGCCTGGTGCCGCGCCCGCTGCCGCAGATCCGGATCGTACGGTGGCTGAGGGCACCCAGGGAGACCTTCGGCGCGTGGTCGCTGATGCTCCTGGAGGGCGTGCGCACGCTGGACGAGGCGGTCGAGGAAGTACGCGAGGACGTACGCGAGAAGGAGCAGAACCGCATCCGCCGGCGCGACCACCAGAAGCTGGAACGCGCCCAGTTGAAGGCCATCAACCGGCAGCACAGGGCCTGGCGCGGCCGTGGCGGCGGCCGGCAGGTCGAGATCCCGCCTCTCGCACCCGCTCAGGGCTCCGCACCGCCGCAAGCGGTCGCGGAGCCTGCCATAGCAGAGCCCGGACAGCTGCCGCTTCGACCAAGGCCCTCCCTTCAGGCCGTGAAAGGCGCTGAGGGCGTGACGACCGTCGACCTCACCGCCGAGGACGACACCCAGGCCCTGCCGCGGCTCGACTCCCTCGAGCGCAAGCTCAAGGACCTCGAACAGCAATTCGGCTGAACCGCGGCGGCGGGCCGGGCGGTCACGCCGGCCCGCCGCCCAGGTCGAGTTCGAACCAGACCACTTTTCCCACGCCGTGCACCCTTACGCCCCACGCGTCCGCGAGCGCCTGCACCAGGAAGAGGCCCCTGCCGTGCGTACCGTCGTCGGCGATCGGTACGTGCAGCTGCGGGTGACGGGCGGCGAGGTCCCGCACCTCGACCCGTAGCCGGGAGGCGGCGACGGTGGCCGTGACCTCCGCGTCGTGTTCCGTATGGACCAGGGCGTTGGTCACCAGCTCGGTGGTCAGGAGCTCGGCGACGTCCGTGCAGTCCCGGTCGCACCGGTCGTCCCGGTCACCCCGGTGGTCTTCGTGGTCTTCGTGGTCCTCGCGGTGCCGCAGGTGGTCCTCCCGGTGCCGCAGCAGGTCGCGCAGAGCGCGCCGTACCTCCGGAACCGCTGTGAGATCCGCATGCCGCAGTCTGCGCCGCAGATGAATGAGTGCCCCCTTTCCCTCCGCCGGTGCTTGCGACGGCCCTCGCGCGGCGGCACCGCGGCCGCCCGCCTGTTGCCCTGTCATAGCCCCCACCCGCACGCCGGATCGGCCTTTTCTCTCGAACAGGTTCACGGGATGCATGCCCCGCTCGCGCGATAGCACTCATGTCCGTTCCCTGTGCCGGCCGGGCGGTGGCAGGCACATGCCGGGGGCCGGATGACGCCGTCACGCCTCCCAGACCGCCACCGCCGTCCGGTCGTCGGCGTACCCCTTCACCCTCAGGCAGGTGTCCATGAGGTACTCGGCGAGGCCGGGAGGTTCGGCGGGTGCCCAGCGTTCGGCGAGTTCCCCGGCGAGGGCGGGCTCGCCGCGCAGGGGGCCGGCGAGGCCGTCGGTGCACAGGAGGAGGGTGTCGCCCGGGCGGGCCACCGAGGCCCGGAAGCGGAAGGGCTCGGCGGGCGGGAGCTTGCTTTCGGCGTACGGGGGCGGGGGCGTCGCAATGCCGAGGTCCAGGGTGAGGCGGTCGCCCTCGGGGGTCTCGGACGGGGCCGAGCCGAAGCCGAGGACGGGCCCGCCGGTGACGGCGGCGGGCTCGGGGGCGGAGGGCTCGATGTCCTGCCAGGCGCCGCCGCGCAGCCGGAACAGACCTCCGTCACCGATCCCGAAGAAGACCCTGGTGCGGCACCGGGGGTCGGTGGGGAGGAGGAGGCAGCGCAGGCTCGATGTGTACTCCTCGGGTTCCAGGCCGAGTTCGGACGCGCGGGCGCGCAGCTTGCCGTAGCTGCGGTCGGTGAGGCGGTGCAGGCCGGACTTGAGGTCGCCCCTGCGGGCCGCCCGTATGTCGTCGGCGAGGCGGGTGTGGCTGCGGCCGACTGCTTCACCGATCCGGCGGCAGGCATCGGCGGCGGCCAGGTGCGCGCTCTCGGTGGCGCGGGCCCCGCCGGCCACCGCGACCAGGACGAGCCCGTCCTCGCCGTGGCCGAAGCGGGCGGTGAGCAGCGCGTCGCGGCGGGGTTCGCCGCGGTAGCGGGCGGAGTCGCCGCGGACGGAGGCGGCGCGCAGGGTGTACGTGCCGTACCGGGCGCCGTCGAGCACGGTGTCCGCGACCAGGGTGTCGAGTGTGCGCGGGTCCGCGGCGGGCAGGGCGGTGGGGTCGGCGTCGTAGGTGGGCGGCCGGTCCCCGACGAAGCCGGCACGGGGGCGGCCCTGGTCTCCCCCGCTGCCGGTCCCGGCGGTCTCTGGCGGCCCTCCCGCGTACGGGGCCGCAGGCCGCGGCCCGGCCTCCGGAGACGTGGGGGGCCCGGGCCGCCGGTCGTCCGGCGGAGCGACGTTCGCGGACCGCGGCCGGTCCGGCTTCCGTGGGGCATGCGGTACCCGGGGTGCGTCGGGCGGCTCCCAGGGGGCACGCCGGCGAACCGTGGCGGGAGGCCCGGACGGGCGGGCGGGAGCGGGCGGCGCCGGTGGTGGTGGTTCCGGTACGGCTGCCGGTGGAGCGGGTGGCTGCGCCGGTTCCGGCCGCGATTCCGGCTGTCGTACCTCGGGCGGGCCCGGGGGCGGTGCCGGCAGAAGCGGCTGTTCTGCCGCCGGGGCCGGTTCGGGTTCCCGCGCCGGTGGAGCCGGCGGGAGCGGGGGGCGGTCGTCCGCCGCGGGAGCCGGCCCCGGCCTCCACGAAGGCGGCAGCTCCGGAAGGCGCGGGGCCGGGAGCGACTGCGACTGCGGCGGTGGCGCGGGCGGGGGCGGGGGCGCCACCGTGCCCGCAGCGGAGTCGAAACGGTCGTCCAGGGTGTCGCCCGTGGGCGCGGGGCCCGTGTCCGGGGCGGTCTCGTCGCCGTACAGCCGGCTCCACCACTGGTCCTCGTCGGTGGTGCGCCTCTCCCCCTGCTGGCTCATGTCCCTTATTGTCCACCGCTCGGGCCGTACGAAAACGGGGCAGCCGGAAAAAGAAGTCCGCCGGGCGTCCCCTCCCCCCACGGGAAGGACGCCCGGCGGACGGCTTCCGGCAGACGCGCGGCCAACGCACGTCGTAGGCGCGCGCCACGACCTGGGTGACGGAATTCCCCTTCGCGTCCGTCAGTTCGGTCTTCAGCGTGACCGGCTTGCCCGACGCGCCCGCGTGGTTCACGGTCGCCGTCCAACGGCCCGACCGCTCGGCCGCCTTGGCGTCGGTCCAGGTCTCACCGTCGTCGTACGAGTACGACAGCTTCACGGCGGTGAGCGCGCCGGACGTGTAGCCGGGCAAGGAGACGGTGCTCAGGGACGGGCCGGTGTTGCCCGCCGCTACGACGAACAACGTGCCTTTGCTCCGCGCGAGTTGCTCGGCGCCGACGCTCATCGGGTCGGTGCAGTCAGCGGCCCCGAGCCGTCCCTGCTCACCAGCGCCTCGTCGCCGGTGACGAGGGTGACCGTGACCGGCCTGCCGCCCTTCTCCCCCGCGGCCTTTCCCGCGGCCGCGCTGCCGGTCAGCGGTCTCTTCCCCGCCACGTCGCCCTGTGGCCGGGCCACGGACGGCGCGACCACGGTGACGGCGAGGACGGCGGCGGCCGCCGCCCCCAGTGCCGTACGCGATATCGGGCGCATCGCCCTCCTCTGGTGAATCCGGCATAAAAGCGTTGTTGCCGGAGGCTGTTGGTGCTGCGGTGGCGCCACATTGGCAGAGCGGCAGGAGATGGGGGGATGATGCGTGCGGCGGGTTTACGCCGTGGCCGCTTCCCGCCACGAGCCAGTGGGCAAGATCGGGGAGGCGGTGCGGAATCGAAGCGTCCGGGGAGGGGTGCGGAGAGGTGCTGGGAGCCATTGGTCTGGATGAGGCACAGGAGTCGACGTACCGCGCGCTCGTCGCGCTCGGCGCCGCGGAGGTCCCCGACCTCGCGCACCGGCTGACGCTTCCCGAGGCGGACACGGAGCGCGCGCTGCGCCGCCTGGAGCACCAGGGGCTCGCCGCCCAGTCGTCGGCCCGTACGGGGCGCTGGGTGGCGGCGCCGCCCGGGGTCGCGCTGGGCGCGCTGCTCACCCAGCAGCGGCACGAGCTGGAGCAGGCGGAGCTGACGGCGGCGCTGCTCGCGGAGGAGTACCGGGCGGAGGCGGCCGAGCCCGCGGTGCACGATCTGGTCGAGGTGGTGACCGGGGCCAGCGCTGTGGCGCACCGCTTCGTACAGCTCCAGCTCGGCGCGGCCGAGGAGGTGTGCGCGCTGGTGACCGGGAATCCGATCGCGATCACCGGTACGGACAACGAGGCGGAGGAGCGGGCGGCGACCCGCGGCGTGACGTACCGGGTGGTGATCGAGCGCGCGGTGCTCGCGCTGCCCACCGGGATCACCGAGGTGTCGGCGGCACTGGGGCGCGAGGAGCAGGTCCGGGTGGTGGAGGAGGTGCCGACCAAGCTGGTCGTCGCGGACCGCACCATCGCGATGGTGCCGCTGACGGGGCGCGGCGCGGAACCCGCGGCTCTGGTCGTGCACGCGAGCGGGCTGCTGGAGTCCCTGACCGGGCTCTTCGAGGCGGTGTGGCGGGAGGCCCTGCCGCTGCGGCTCGGGATGGACGGGGTGGTGTCGGAGCAGGGGCCGCCGGGCCCCGATGCCACGGATCTCCAGGTGCTGTCGCTGCTGCTCGCCGGGATGACGGACGCGAGCGTCGCCAAACAGCTGGAGCTGGGCCTGCGGACGGTGCAGCGCCGGGTGAAGGGGCTGATGGAACTGGCGGGCGTGACGACCAGACTGCAGCTCGGCTGGCATGCGTACGAACGGGGCTGGGTGGCCAGGCACTGACCGGTTGGCGGGGGCGTCCTCCCGGGCGGGCTCTCCGGCCTGCGAAGACGGCCCGGGTCCCGCACTCTGGACAGATGGGCGTGTGGCAGCTCCTTCTGGTCGGCCTCGTCATGCTGCTCGGTCTGCTGGGCGTCCTGGCGCCGGGCGTGCCGGGGCAGGCGATCGTCTGGGCGGCCGTGCTGTGGTGGGCGCTGGACGAGAAGACCGCGCTCGCCTGGGGCGTACTGATCGGCGCGACCGCGTTGCTCCTGCTCAACCAGGCGCTCAAACCCCTGCTCCCCGCCCGCCGCCGCCAGGAGTCGGGCGCTCCGCCGCGGACGCTCGTGGTGGGCGGGATCGCCGGGATCGCCGGGTTCTTCCTGCTGCCGGTGGTGGGCGGGGTCGTGGGGTTCGTCGGAGGGATCTACGGGGTGGAGCGGGCGCGGCTCGGCAGTCACGGCGGCGGCTGGGCCTCGACCCGTATGGTCATGCGCGCCGTCGGATACCCGGTGCTCGTGGAACTGTTCACGTCCCTGCTGGTGGTCGGTGCCTGGGTGGGCGCGGTGCTCTGGGGCTGAAGAGCTTCCGGCCGGAGGCCGGCCCGAGGTCCGGCCCCGGGCCCGGCCCGGAGCCCGGCCGTCCGAAGTCCTGAGCCGTTGTGCCGATGTGCCGGTGGGCGGGACACGGCAGACGTGCGGGCCGGCGCCATGACCGCACGCAGCGGTGCCGGGCGCGCACACCTACGGCGCGGCCTCCAGGCGGACCCGAAGGCCGCACTGGCGGTCGACGACATCGCGGACCTGAAGCCGTGGACGGTGCGCGGGGTGGGCATCCGGGGCGAGGCCGAGCTGCGGCCGGGCCGGGCCGCACCGGCCGGGCCGCACTGGCCGGGCCGGGCCGCACTTCGGCGAGGAGCCGATCCGGAGCCCCCCACAGAAGACCCACAGCCGGGGTCCGGGCCGGGAACCGCCCGCCCGGTCATGAATTGCATAAGCAGTTTAGATAATTCCTTGATACATTCGGGCTCATGGCAGGACACCGCAGCCCGGACTTCGACGCCGCCGAACTCAACTCGGTCGTAGAGGAGTTCACCCGCAGCAACATCCGGCTCCCGGCCCGCGACAAGCACAGTTTCACCACGCTGTCCGTCCTGCACACCCTGACCCGCGAAGGCCCCATGCGGCTGACCGCACTGACAGCGACCGAGCAGATCACCCAGCCGGCCGTCACCCAGCTCGTCACCCGCCTGGAGCGCGAGGGACTGGTGGAACGCCGTCCCGACCCGGACGACCGCCGCGCCGTTCTGGTCCGGGTGACGGACGCCGGCGCTGAGGTCATCCACGGCCGCCGCCGGGAACGGGTCCGCCGCTTCTCCCAGCTGGCAGATCGCCTCACCCCCGAGGAACGGCACGCCATCGCCGCCGCCCTTCCCGCGCTGGCCCGCATGGCCGCGCTCATGGATGACCGGCCCTGACGTCCGGCGGTGCCGCCCCTGCCGTACCGGAAGGAATCCACCGTGACAGACACGCCGCGCTTCCCGCTGGACCCGACGCCCGTCCATGTGCCCGACGCCGTACTGGACGACCTCAGGAGGCGCCTGGAACTCACCCGCCGGCCCGACGACGCCGGAAACAGCGACTGGTCCTACGGCGTCGGCCGCTCGTACCTCCAGGAACTGGCCGATTACTGGCTCCACCAGTACGACTGGCGCAAGGCCGAAGCCGCCATCAACGCCTACCAGCACTACCAGGTGCGCGTGAACGGCGTACCGGTCCACTTCATGCGCAGGCCCGGAACCGGCCCCGCCCCGGTCCCGCTCATCCTCACCCACGGCTGGCCCTGGACCTTCTGGCACTGGTCCAAGGTCGTCGACCCCCTCGCCGACCCCGCCGCCTTCGGGGGCGATCCCGCCGACGCCTTCGACGTCATCGTCCCCTCCCTGCCCGGTTTCGGCTTCTCCTCCCCGCTGCCCGACCACCCGGACATGAACTTCTGGAAGGTCGCCGACCTCTGGCACACCCTCATGACCGACACCCTCGGTCACCCTCGGTACGCCGCCGGCGGCTGCGACATCGGCGCCCTGGTCACCGGTCAGCTCGGCCACAAGTACGCGGACGAACTCCACGGCATCCACATCGGCTCCGGCCAGAAGCTCACCTTCTTCAACGGCGACCGCGCCTGGGACTTCAGCGGCGGCCGGCCCATCCCGGACGGTCTGCCCGACGACGTCCACGCCCGCGTCGTCGCCCTCGACCGCCGCTTCGCCGTCCACCTGGCCGCCCACGTCATCGCCCCCAGCACGCTCGCCCACGGCCTGAGCGACTCCCCCGTCGGCCTGCTCGCCTGGCTCCTGGAGCGGTGGGTCAACTGGAGCGACAACCACGGCGACATCGAGACCGTCTTCACCAAGGACGACCTCCTCACCCACGCCACGATCTTCTGGGCCACCAACACCATCGGCACCTCGATGCGCTACTACGCCAACGCCAACCGCTACCCCTGGACCCCCGCCCACCCCCGCACCCCCGCCGTCGAAGCCCCCACCGGCATCACCTTCGTCGGCTACGAGAACCCGCCCGGCGTCACCACCGCGCAGCGCGTCGAGCACTGGCTCGCCGGGGACCGCGCCGACTGGTACCACCACGTCAACCTCACCGCCCACGACGGAGGCGGCCACTTCATCCCCTGGGAAGCCCCCGACGCCTGGGTCGACGACCTGCGCCGGACTTTCCGCAAGGCCAGGGCAGCTGAGGACGGCGCGTGAGCGGCGTCGCCGCCGGCCGGGCGGGCGGAGCCCAGCTCCCGGGCCCGGTACGGCTCGTCCCGCCCGAGGCGTGCGTACGGGCGTAGTGGCGGCGCACCCGGTCGCGGCTGCCGCAGTCGTCCGAGCCGCACCGGCGGCGCGTTCCGTCGCGCGTGCGGTCGGGGAGGAGCCACCGCGGCCGGGGCCCGCACGGCGCCGGACGCGTGCCGGGGCGTTACGCCGTCCAGAGGTGCCGTACCGCGTACGACCGCCAGGGCCGCCACGCGTCGGACTCCGTCCCGGAGGGGAAGCCCTCGCCCTCCGGCGCCACATCGGGATCGCCGAGCGCCCTCATCCGGATCAGCGCGGCCGTCCGCGCGCCGACACCGGGCAGGGCGCGCAGTGCCCGCTCCGCTTCGTCGCGGTCCGCTCCCGGGCCGAGGCGTACGACGCCGTCGGCGAGCGCGGTCGCCAGCCCCCGCAGCGCCGGGTCCTCGGCCCCGGCGAGGGCGGCCGGCTCGGGGAAGACGTGGGTCAGCGCGCCGCACGGCTGGTCCAGGACCTTCCCGTACGCCTCGACGAGCCCGGCCGCGGCCTCCCGGCCCACCAGCGCCCGCAGCGCGAACTCGTCGGGGTCCGCCGCACCCGGCGAGCGCAGTCCGGGGCGGGCGGCGACCAGCGGCGCCAGCGCCGGGTCGGCGGCGAGCCGCTCGTCGACGGCGTACGGGTCGGCGTCCAGGTCGAAGAGCCTGCGCAGCCGCTGGACGGCGGTGGTGAGGTCGCGCAGGTCGGTGAGGTGGATCCGGGCCTCGAGCCAGCCGCTGTGCGGCGCCTCGTCGACGGCGGCGATGCCCGTTCCGTACGGCAGGCGCAGGGTGCGCCGGTAGGTGCGGGCACCGGGCTCGCCGAGCATCTCCTCGACGCGGGGAACCGCCTCGCCGGCGAGCAGGTCGAAGACCTCTCCGGCGGCGTACGTCCCGCGGTAGGCCAGCCGCAGCGGAATCCCGGCGGCGAGGGCGGGGCCCGCGCCGGAGGAGCCCGCGGTCCCGGTTCCGGACTCCGCGCGCAGGAGGCTGGGGGTGCGGGCGTAGATCTGGCGGATCGTGTCGTTGAACTGCCGCACGCTCGCGAAGCCGGAGGCGAACGCGATCTCCGTGACGGGCAGCCCGGTGGTCTGGAGGAGCACCCGGGCGGTGTGCGCGCGTTGCGCGCGAGCGAGCGCGACGGGCCCGGCGCCCAGTTCGCCGGTCAGCTGCCGCTGGACCTGCCGGGTGCTGTAGCCGAGCCGGCCCGCGAGGCCGGGCACGCCTTCGCGGTCCACGATCCCGTCGCCGATCATCCGCATGGCGCGGCCGACGACGTCGGCGCGCGCGTTCCAGTCGGCGGAGCCCGGTACGGCGTCGGGGCGGCAGCGGCGGCAGGCCCGGAAGCCATTGCTCTGGGCGGCGGCCGCGGTCGGGTAGAAGCGCACGTTCTTGCGCTTGGGGGTGACGGCGGGGCAGCTCGGCCGGCAGTAGATGCCGGTGGTCACGACGGCGAAGAAGAACTCCCCGTCGAAACGCGCGTCGCGGCTGGTCACCGCCTCGTACTTGCTCTCTTCGTCCCTCACGCCATCCAGTGTGCGCCGGCCCCGCAGGGCCGGCTGGCGGAATTCGGACACGGCCCCGGGCGGGCCGGGAGTGGCCGCGAGCGGCACGGTCACTCCCGCCCCGGGAGCCGGGAGCCGGGGGCCGGGGCAGACCCGCAGACCCCGGAGCCCCGGCCCCCGGCGCCGCCCCTACCGCCGCCTGCCGCCGCCGCCCCGCTTGGCTTCCATGCCGGCCCGCCCCTGCGCGGTCTTCAGCCGCCACTCGCGCCCGATCTCCGCGCGCAGCCTCGCGTCGGTCTTGGCGACGATGCGCCGGTTCTCCCGCAGCAGCTTGCGGTAGCTCTCCAGCCGGCGCTCCGGCAGTGCGCCCTCCTCCAGCGCGGCCAGCACGGCGCAGCCCGGCTCCGACTCGTGCGCGCAGTCGTGGAACCGGCACTGTGCCGCCAGCTCCTCGATCTCGGAGAAGACCTGCCCGACACCCGCCTCGGCGTCCCACAGCCCCACGCCGCGCAGACCGGGCGTGTCGATGAGGACTCCCCCGCCGGGCAGGGCGAGGAGGTTGCGGGTGGTGGTGGTGTGCCGGCCCTTGCCGTCGACGTCACGGATGGCCTGGACCTCCATGACGTCGGCACCGAGCAGTGCGTTGGCCAGCGTCGACTTTCCCGCGCCGGACACCCCGAGCAGCACGCTCGTACCGCCCGAAACGACGGCGGTGAGCACGTCGATGCCGTCGCCCGTGGCGGAGCTGACGGGCAGCACCTGCACGCCGGGCGCGGTGGTCTCCACGTCCTCGACGAGGTACGAGAGACCGGTGGCGTCCGGCACCAGGTCGGACTTGGTGAGGACCACCAGCGGCTGGGCGCCCGACTCCCAGGCCAGGGCCAGGAAGCGCTCGATCCGCCCGAGGTCGAGCTCGACGGCGAGCGAGACCGCGATGATCGCGTGGTCGACGTTGGCCGCGAGGATCTGCCCCTCGGACCGGGTGGACGAGGTGGACCGTACGAACGCGGTGCGGCGCGGCAGGTACGCCCGTACGAACTGGGGGTCGCCGGCGGGGTCGACGGCGGCCCAGTCACCGGTGCAGACGACCCGCAGCGGATCGTGCGGAGTCACATAGGTGGTGTCGCCGCGGACGACGCCGTCGGCGGTGAGGACGTCGCACTGGCCGCGGTCGACCCGTACGACACGGCCGGGCAGCAGGCCCTGCGCGGCGTACGGGGCGAACTCCGCCTCCCACCCCTCGTCCCAGCCGTAGCGGGCGAGTGGGTGCGACGGAGAAGAAACCTCGGACGACGAGGCGAAAGAGGAGGACGAAGACAAGGGGTGACCCTTCACAAGGGCGGCCCCGGCACGCGCACACAGGCGCGGGAAGAGAGGAAGGTCAGCCGGTGGCCACGGGAGTGGAATTGATGAACTTCTGGATGAGGGCAGCGCCCGTCGAAGAGACAGCCATCGGTCACACCTCCCGGATCACACACCACTGGCATACGGCGGCCACCGGCCACCGCGAGGAACGGTCACACCTTAGCCCGGCCCCCCGGAACCGCGCCAAGCATTTTCGACGGCGTGACGACGGCTCAGCCGGTGCGGCCCACTATCAGCCACTGCGCGGGCAGGTCTATGCGGGTGCCGTCCGCCCGGAACTCCGTCTGGGCGAGGGCGGTACGGCCGGCCGCCAGGACGGTGAGCCCCGACGCCCGCAGGAGGTCCGGTACTTCGCGGTCCTCGGACCCGGCCGGTTTCAGCCCGTGTGCGAAGACCCGCGCCAGCTTCGGCGGCGGTCCGCCCGGCTCCCGCATGAGCTCCCGCAGCACGGTCTTCGCCTCGGCGGTCAGCTCCGCCACGAAGGCACGTCCCCGCTCCCCCACCAGCTCCGCGACCGCCGCCGCGATCAGTGGCCGGTCCGGCGGATCGCTCTGGTGGATGACGGCCCGCAGGTAGACGTTGCTGTCACCGAGCCGCTGGTGCAGCTCCCGCACGGCCGCCGTGTCGGTGGCGTTGAGCTGTCTGAACTCGGCCGTGCCCGCGGGGTCCGCCCGTCGCGCGTGGGCTATCCCCGCGTGGGAGACGTCTATGCCCACGGCGCGGGGGAAGTGGCGTGCCAGGTAGCGGGTCTGCGTACCGTTCCCGCATCCGAGGTCGACCACGGGCAACGCCGGGTCGGCGTGCGGCGCGAACAGTTCCAGGTGGGGTGCTGCGGTCAGCGACGGATCGCTGTCCCAGATCGCTTCGCCGGGCGCGTCCGGGGTGTCGCCCCAGTAGCTTTCCCATGCGTGTACGTAACGGCCGGTCAGGGTCATCGGATGCTCCCGGTGCGGAGGGACGGACGGACGGCGAAGCGGAGGGCACGGTGGTGTCACCCGGCCCTGCTGCCCTTCGCCGCCCGGTTCCTACCCCGGCAGCACCGTCCGGACCCCCTGGCCGGACGTCATCCGCTTCCCGTCCCGGAGCGCGCTCCCGGCGGCAGTTCCTGCTCGAACCAGACCACCTTGCCCGCCCCGGAGTGGCTCGCTCCCCACCGGTGGGCGAGCCGGCTCACCAGCCGGAGGCCGCGCCCGCACTCCTCCTCCGGCCCCGCCTCCCGCAGCACGGGCAGCGTGTGGTCCGCGTCCGACACCTCGCACAGCAGGGTGTCCGCGCGCACCAGACGCAGCTCCACGGGCCGCCCGCCCGCGTGCCGTACCGCGTTGGTGACGACCTCGCTCACCAGCAGCCGGGTGGTGTCGGCCAGCTCCGGCAGCCCCCAGCGGGCCAGTTGACCGTCCACCAGCCGCCGGGCCCGGCGCACGTCGGCCGTCGTGGGCTCCAGCTGCCACGCCGCCATGTCCTCGGGCGGCATGCCGTTCAGCCGGGCCATCAGCAGCGCGATGTCGTCCTTGCGCCCGCCGGACTCCCCGGCCGTCGACACGGCCAGCGTCCGGATGATCGTGTCGCACGCCGCGTCCATGGAGGCGGCCGGGTGCGCCGCCGACTCGCACAGCGCCGCCAGGCCGGTTCCGATGTCCTCGCCGCGCTCCTCGACCAGCCCGTCCGTGCACAGCACCAGCCGGTCGCCCGGTGACACAGGCACCCGTGCGGTGCCGAACGCCACACCTCCGAGGCCGATCAGCGCGCCGCCGGGCACGTCGATCAGCTCCGAGCGGCCGGTCTCGGCCCGTACGAGCACGGGAGGCAGATGCCCGGCGCTGGAGATCAGCAGTTCGCCGGCGACCGGGTCGTAGACGGCGTACAGACAGGTGGCGAGGTAGTGGTCGCCGAGCCGGTGCGCCAGATCGTCGAGGTTGCGCAGCAGCCGCGCCGGCGGGATGTCCAGTGCGGCCATGGTGTGCACGGCGGTGCGCAGCTGGCCCATCATGGCGGCCGCGTTCAGCCCGTGCCCCATCACGTCCCCGACGACCAGCGCCGTACGGGAACCGGGAAGCCGGACGGCGTCGAACCAGTCGCCGCCGACCCGGCCCAGCGCGGTGCCCGGCAGGTAGCGGGTGGCGAGGTCGCAGCCGGCCATGCGGGGTGCGACCTTCGGGAGCATGCTCTCCTGCAGCGTCTCGGCGACCTGCTGCTGGTAGGTGTACATGCGGGCGTTGTCCAGGACGAGTCCGGCCCGGGCGGCGAGCTCGGCGCCGGTCCTGCGGTCCATGTCGGTGAACGGCTCGCGGCCCGGGCGGCGCATCAGCACCATGAAGCCGAGCACCACCGTGCGCGCCACGAGCGGTACGACCAGCAGGGACCGGCCGGCGATCAGGGGGCGCAGGTCCCGCTTCTCGAACCGGGCGGAGATGCGTTCGCTCAGGTCGTTCCCGATGTGCGGGAGGAGCACGGGCTCCCCCGTCACCATGCACTGGAAGAACGGGGTGTCCTCGGGAAAGGTCAGCTCCTCCCCGACGGGGACGGTGTCGTCCCAGCGGCCCGGCTCGTCGTTGTGCTCCACCCACACCCGGCGCCAGTCGGTGGTCACGTCCGGCGGTCCGTCCGGGAACTCCTCGCCGTCGAGGACCTGCACCCGCAGGTGGGTGCCCGCGAAGTCCGCGAAGCGGGGTACGGCGGCGCTGGTGACCTCACGGATCGTGCGGGCCAGGTCGAGCGAGCTGCCGATGCGCCCGCTCACCTCGTTGAGGAACTCCAGCCGCTCGCGCACCGCGGCGTATTCGAGGTCCTGGTCCGGGCCGAGATCCTGGTCCGGGCCGGTGTCCTGGTCCGGGACCGTAGCCGTGGGCGGCCTTTCGGGGGCTGTGGGGCCGCCGCCCGCCGTGGCGGTGCGTGCCCGGCGCTCACGGTGCTTCGGTACGCCCCAGTCGGGTGTGACCGGGACCCGCTGGTGCGTGCTGATCTCCAGTACCGGGTAACCCAGTTCGAGCATCTGCGACACGATCCGGCCGGCCGTGGCCGGACCCATCTGGGGGAGGATGTCGGGCAGCCGGTCGGCGAGCCGGTCCGCCCCCGGGAATTCGGTGTGCAGCGCGAAACCGGGGACGACACGCTCGTGCGGATCCCCGTCGCCGCCCAGCCGGGAGGCGTCGGCGGCCAGTACCAGCAGCCGCTCGGGCCCCGGCACGGCCAGCGGGTACGCCCACCACAGCACGTCCAGAGAACCGGAACCGGCATCCCGGTGGGAGCCGCCGCCCGTCCGGGCGCACTTGGCACGCCCGGACGTGAGGTGGCCGGCGAAACCGCCACCGGGCGGCCTGCCGGGCCCCGGGACCAAGCCGTCGTACTCGTAGGAAGTGGTCAGGGCCCCGAAGACGGGCAGCAGGTCGGCGGCGGGGGCGCCCACGGCCTCCTCCCTGCGGGGGCCGAAGAGCCGCTGCGCGCCGGAACTCCAGTGCGAGACGAGGCCGTCGCCGTCCACCACAGCGACGGCGAGCGGAATCCGGCCGGACACGGCACGTTGCCGCGGAACCACACCTTCCATGGTTTGCGTACCCTCCCGGCGGCAAGATCTCCGACAACGTCATCACGGTACGCCGGGCGGCGGCCGGCACGTGGCCCAGGGCGGGAAATGCCTCCATCGGGTGCCGGAGCGCCCGGAGTTGCCCGAGGTCCGCGCTCCTGCCCGTGGCCCGCCGGGGGCGGGGCGGGAGGGCGGCGGGTGCCGTCAGAGCCGGGGCGCCACCGGCGATGCCGGCCCCGGCACGTGCCGGGGCCGGCGCACGAGTGGCGCATCCGTCCGGAGCACGGGCCCCGCAGCATCCGCCCGGCGCACGCCCCGCGGGCGTGACGGCGGGCCGGGCGTGACCGCGGGCCGGGCGGTCCGCCGTCACGCCCGGACGCGCGCGGGTTGCGTACGGTCCCCTTCCTCCCCGAGTTCCTCCCCGAGCGGGGCGAAGAAGCGGGCCACGTCTTCGGCCGTGACCTCCGCGAGGCCGGGCGGCGACCAGCGCGGGGCACGGTCCTTGTCGATCACCTGGGCCCGGATGCCCTCGACCAGGTCGGGCGAGGACAGCGCCGCGCACGAGACGCGGTACTCCTGCTCCAGGACCTGTTCCAGCGTGGTGAGTTCCCCGGCCCTGCGCATCGCGGCCAGGGTGACCTTGAGCGCGACGGGCGACTTGGCGAGGATCGTCCCGGCGGTCTCCTTGGCCGCCGGTTCGCCGCAGGCCAGGAGCCGGTCCACGATCTCCTCGACCGTGCCGGCCGCGTAGCAGTGGTCGATCCAGTCGCGGTGCGCGGCCAGTCCGGCCTCCGGCGCGTGGCGGGCGTACTTCGGCAGCGCGTCCCGCGCCGGGTCCGTCGCGAGGTCCGCGAGGAGGGCCGGCAGCCGCTCCGCCGGTACGAAGTGGTCGGCGAGCCCGCACAGCAACGCGTCCCCCGCGCCCACCGCCGCCCCGGTGAGCGCCAGGTGCGTGCCGAGCAGGCCGGGGGCCCGCGACAGCAGCCAGGTGCCGCCGACGTCCGGCACGAAGCCGATGCCGGTCTCGGGCATGGCCACCCGGGAGCGTTCCGTGACGACGCGGACGCTGCCGTGGGCGGAGACCCCGACGCCGCCGCCCATCACGATGCCGTCCATGATCGCGACGTACGGCTTGGGGAAGCGGGCGATGTGCGCGTTGAGCCGGTACTCGTCGCGCCAGAACGCCGCCGAGGCGTCGCCGCCGCCGGTCCGTGCGTCCTCGTAGATCGACCGGATGTCCCCGCCCGCGCACAGGCCGCGCTCCCCCGCCCCGGTGATCACCACGGTCGCGACCTCCGGGTCCCGCTCCCAGGCCGCGAGGGCCCCGGCGATCCGGTTCACCATGGCGTGGTTCAGGGCGTTGATGGCCCCGGGGCGGTTGAGCGTGAGGTACCCGGCGTGCCCTTCCCTGCGCAGGAGTACGGGGTCGTCGGTCACGGTCATCGGGGTTCCTTCCGGGGGTGGCGGGACCCGGGGGTCACGGACGGTCTTTTCTATACCCGCGCGGTTCCGGTCCGCCGGGCGGGCGGGTGTTCGCCCGTCCGGCGGATTCGGCCCGCCCGCGTGAAGCTGCGCTGTTGGCCCGGTTAAGAAATCCTCGATGGACCGCGGGGGCCGCGGGACGTCAGATTGGTACGCGTTCACGATCACCTCGCACCCGTCCCGCCTGGAGCCGCAGCCATGAAGGCACTTGTCAAGCAGTACGCCGAGCCCGGGCTGTGGCTCATGGACGTGCCGGAGCCGGAGACGGGCCCCGGTGATGTGCTGATCAAGGTGCTCCGTACCGGCATCTGCGGCACGGACCTGCACATCAGGTCCTGGGACGGCTGGGCCCAGCAGACCGTCTCCACCCCGCTCGTCCTCGGCCACGAGTTCGTGGGCGAGGTCGCGGCCGTCGGCTCCGACGTCGCGGACATCGCGGTCGGCGACCTGGTGAGCGGCGAGGGCCACCTGGTCTGCGGGAAGTGCCGCAACTGCCTCGCGGGCCGCCGGCACCTGTGCCGCTCCACCGTCGGGCTCGGTGTCGGACGCGACGGCGCCTTCGCCGAGTACGTCGCCCTGCCCGCGTCCAACGTGTGGGTGCACCGCACGAAGGTGGACCTGGACGTGGCCGCGATCTTCGACCCGTTCGGCAACGCCGTGCACACCGCGCTCTCGTTCCCGCTGGTCGGCGAGGACGTACTGATCACCGGCGCGGGCCCGATCGGCATCATGGCGGCGGCCGTCGCCCGGCACGCCGGTGCGCGCAACGTCGTGATCACCGATGTCAGCGAGCCCCGTCTGGAGATCGCCCGCAAGGCCGGCGCGACGCTCGCGCTCAATGTCGCGCAGTCGGACATCGCCGACGCGCAGCGGCAGCTGGGCCTCAAGGAGGGCTTCGACATCGGCCTGGAGATGTCGGGCCGGCCCGAGGCGATGCGCGACATGGTCGCCAACATGACGCACGGCGGGCGGATCGCGATGCTCGGCCTGCCGGCCGAGGAGTTCGCCGTCGACTGGTCGAAGATCGTCACGTCGATGATCACCGTCAAGGGGATCTACGGCCGTGAGATGTACGAGACGTGGTACGCCATGACGGTGCTGCTGGAGGGCGGCCTGGACCTCAGCCCCGTCATCACGGGCAGCTACGCCCACCAGGACTTCGACGCGGCCTTCGACGAGGCGGCGACGGCCCGCAGCGGCAAGATCATCCTCGACTGGACGACATAACCCCTGGCGGGGCCCTCCCCCTGCCCGCCCACCACCCCACTCACCGCCAGGAGAGCCACCCCATGTACACCTCCGTCCGCGACGACCTCCGCACCACCCTCGACGAGATCCGCGCCGCCGGCCTCCACAAGCCCGAGCGCGTCATCGCCACCCCCCAGAGCGCCTCCGTCTCCGTCCCCTCCGGCGAGGTGCTCAACTTCTGCGCCAACAACTACCTCGGTCTCGCCGACCACCCCGAGGTCGTCGCCGCCGCCAAGGACGCCCTCGACCGCTGGGGCTACGGCATGGCGTCCGTACGCTTCATCTGCGGCACCCAGGAGATCCACAAGGAGCTGGAGCAGCGCCTCTCCGCCTTCCTGGGCCAGGAGGACACGATCCTCTACTCCTCCTGCTTCGACGCCAACGGCGGCGTCTTCGAGACCCTCCTCGGCCCCGAGGACGCGGTCATCTCCGACGCCCTCAACCACGCGTCGATCATCGACGGCATCCGCCTGTCCAAGGCCCGCCGCCACCGCTACGCCAACCGCGACCTCGCCGACCTGGAGCAGCAGCTCAAGAGCGCTCAGGACGCCCGCCGCCGCCTGATCGTCACCGACGGCGTCTTCTCGATGGACGGTTACGTCGCCCCGCTCGCCGAGATCTGCGACCTGGCCGACCGCTACGACGCCATGGTCATGGTCGACGACTCGCACGCCGTCGGCTTCGTCGGCCCCGACGGCCGCGGCACCCCCGAACTGCACGGCGTGATGGACCGCGTCGACATCATCACCGGCACCCTCGGCAAGGCGCTCGGCGGCGCGTCCGGCGGCTACGTCGCGGCCCGCGCCGAGATCGTGGAGCTGCTGCGCCAGCGTTCGCGCCCGTACCTCTTCTCCAACTCCCTCGCCCCGGTGATCGCCGCCGCGTCGATCAAGGTCCTCGACCTGCTGGAGTCGGCGGGCGAGCTGCGCGAGCGCCTCGCCGCCAACACCAAGCTCTTCCGTACGAAGATGACCGAGGCCGGCTTCGAGATCCTGCCCGGCGACCACGCCATCGCGCCCGTCATGATCGGCGACGCGGCGGAAGCGGGCCGGATGGCCGAGCTGCTGCTGGAGCGCGGGGTGTACGTGATCGGCTTCTCGTACCCCGTCGTCCCGATGGGCGCGGCCCGCATCCGGGTCCAGCTCTCGGCCGCGCACTCCACCGCCGACGTCGAGCGGGCCGTGGCCGCCTTCGTCGACGCGCGGGCGACAATGGCGGGGTGATCGACCCCAGACGACTGCGCATCCTGCGGGCCGTGGCGGACCACCGGACGGTGACCGCCGCGGCCGCCGCGCTGTATCTGACCCCCTCCGCCGTGTCCCAGCAGCTCGCCGCGCTGGAGCAGGAGACCGGCCACACCCTGCTGACCCGCAGCGGCAGGGGCGTACGGCTGACGGCGGCCGGCGACATCCTGCTGGCCCACACCCATGCCGTACTGGCGCAGCTGGAGCGGGCCGAGGCCGAGCTCGCGGCGTACGCGGGCGGGGCGGCCGGCGAGGTGCGGGTGGTGGGATTCGCGACGGGGATCGCGGAGGTGCTCGCCCCGGCGATCGGCCGGCTCGCGGACCGTCACCCGGACGTTCGCGTACGGGTGCGGGACGCCGAGGGCGACGAGAGCCTGGCGCTGGTGCTGGACGGGGAGGTGGACGTCGCCCTGGCCGTCGAGTACCGGGGCGCCCCGCACGAGGACGACCGGCGCCTCGCGCGCGTGCCGCTCTACGCGGAGCCCTTCGACGCCGTACTGCACGCTTCGCATCCGCTGGGCCAGGCCCCCACGGTCTCGCTCGCGGAGCTGGCCGGCAGCGACTGGATCGGTCCGTATCCCGGCAACCCCTGCCACGACGTGATGCTGCTGGCCTGCGAACTCGCCGGTTTCCAGCCGCGCCTCGTGCACTCCTCGGACGACTTCCGCGCGGTGGTGGCGCTGGCGGGCGCGGGGGCGGGGGTGGCGCTGGTACCGCGTTCGGCGCTGCGCGGGATGGAGCTGAAGGACACGGTGGTACGCCCGGTCTCGGGGCCGGCGGCGACCCGCCGCGTGTTCGCCGCGGTCCGGCGGGGGGCGGAGCACCACCCTCTGATCAAGCCGGTCCTGGACGCCCTTGCCGCGTCGGCGGCCGGCCTCTCCACCATCTCCGCCACGGTCTGACGTCCGGCGCCTCGATTCCGCCGGGCTCCGGTCACCGGCGATTGAGGACACTCCCGGAGGACGTCCGGGGGCCGGGGCGGGGCCCGGCTAGCCGGCGACCGCGGGCGGCCGCTCGGACAGGCCCGGCATCTCGTCCGCGAGCGGCAGCCGGGTACCACGCTGCGCCTGGGGCTCGCGCTGCGCCTCGGGCTCGCGCTCGGCGGGCCGGGTCCGGGGCTGTGTCTCGTCACGCGGCCGTCCCTGCGACGACGGCGACGGCTCCTGCTGCTGCGCCGCCCGCTCCAGGAACCGCAGCAGTTCCACCGGGAACGGCAGCACCAGCGTCGAGTTCTTCTCGGCCGCGACCGCCACCACGGTCTGCAGCAGCCGCAGTTGCAGCGCCGCCGGCTGCTCGGACATGACCCCCGCCGCCTCCGCCAGCTTCTTCGACGCCTGGAGCTCCGCGTCCGCGTTGATGACCCGCGCCCGCCGCTCCCGGTCCGCCTCCGCCTGCCGGGCCATCGACCGCTTCATCGTCTCCGGCAGCGAGACGTCCTTGATCTCCACCCGGTCGATCGACACGCCCCACCCGATCGCCGGGCTGTCGAGCATCAGCTCCAGTCCCTGGTTGAGCTTCTCCCGGTTCGACAGCAGATCGTCCAGTTCGCTCTTGCCGATGATCGACCGCAGCGAGGTCTGCGCCATCTGCGAGACCGCGAACCGGTAGTCCTCCACCCTCACGACGGCCTCGGCGGCGTCCACCACCTTGAAGTAGATCACCGCGTCCACCCGGACCGTGACGTTGTCCCTGGTGATGCCGTCCTGCGCGGGCACCGGCAGGGTCACGATCTGCATGTTCACCTTGTGCATCCGGTCCACGCCAGGAACGATCATGGTGAAGCCGGGCCCGCGGACACTCCCCCGGAGCCGTCCCAGGCGGAAGACCACACCCCGCTCGTACTGCCGCACCACTCTGGCCGCCGCCATCGTGTAGAGCACACCGGCAGACAGCACCGCTGCCCCCGCCATCACAAGCTCATCGAGCATCACGACCCCCATGGGTCCGACCCACGTCGCATCTTGTTGTCACGATACGCCCGGATTTGCACACCAGTCGAGCCTCCACAACCGGGGCCCTAATTGAACATGGAATCCATTTGCATGTAGCGTTCGGTGACCGCGACCCCGATCCCGACCCCGATCCCGTTCGCCTCAGGAGGCACCCATGGCCGTACCCAAGCGGAAGATGTCCCGCAGCAACACCCGTCACCGGCGCGCCCAGTGGAAGGCCACCACGCCGCAGCTCGTCCCCGTCACCGTCGACGGCTCGGTGTACCGCGTGCCGCAGCGGCTGGCCAAGGCGTACGAGCGCGGGCTCCTGCGCCCCGAGGGCTGACCGGCGGACGATCCGTTCCCCGCCTGGAACACCTACGGGACCGGGATCGGCGGCGCGTGCGAGCACGGGCCGCCGGTCCTCGTCACAGCGGCGCTGCCGGAAGCGTGCCCCCCGAAGCGGCAGCCGCCCTTCACGTTCCGTACGGCGGATCGCGTTGACCAGGAGGCCGGCGAGGACGCGGGGCGTTTCGCGTGCGCCCCCTTCCGGCGGGAGGGCTTCCGTCGGGTCACCGACGAGGCGTACACCTTGTTCGCGGGCGAGCGGGCCGGCGCCCGCGGGGGCCCGCCGCTCAGGTCGTGGGCGGAGACGCGCACCGGCGCCGACGGCCGTCCGGACCCTTACGGAGCGATGACGTCCGCCGGTGTCCGATTCCTTCAAGAGCGGGGCCCGGCCGTTCGCCTACGTTGGGTCCATGACTCCACGACTTGATGCCGTAGCGATCGTGACCGCCGACATGGCCGCCTCGCTCGCCTTCTACCGTCTCCTCGGACTGGACGTCCCCGCCGGGGCCGACACCGCCCCGCACGTCGAAGCGACCCTGCCCGGCGGGCTGCGCGTGCTGTGGGACACCGAGGAGACCGTCCGTTCCTTCGACCCGGACTGGACCAGGCCCGAGGGGGGCGGCGACCGGGTCGGCCTCGCCTTCCGGTGCGACGGCCCGGCCGAGGTCGACGCGGTGTACGAGGCTCTGATCGCCGCCGGACACCGCGGGCACCTCAAGCCCTGGGACGCCGTCTGGGGACAGCGTTACGCGGTGGTGCTGGACCCCGACGGCTGCGGTGTCTCCCTGTTCGCCGACGCCGCGTAGGCGCCCAGCGTCGTCCCGGCCAGGTCGCGCATCTCGCGGGAGAGGTGCGCCTGGTCGGCGCAGCCCGCGGCGAGGGCGGCGTCGGCGTACGGCACGCCGCCGCGCACGAGGGTCAGGGCGCGCTGGAGCCGGAGGATCCTGGCCAGCGTCTTGGGGCCGTACCCGAAGGCCGCCAGTGAGCGGCGGTGCAGTTGCCGGGCGCCGATCCCGGCGGCGTCGGCGGCCGCGGCGACGGTGCTGCCCGCGTCCAGCCGGCGGGCGACGGCGCGCAGCACCGGGGCGGGGGGCTCCGTGTCCGCCGCGTGCCGCAGGACCAGGTCCTCCAGCGCGGCCGCCGGGTCGGCCGCGCCCGTGACCGGGCCGGCCAGGGCGCGCACCCGGGCCGCGGGCCACAGGTCGGTCAGGGCCACGCGCCGGTCGCGCAGCTCGTGCGCGGGTACGCCGAAGAACGCGGGTCCGGCGCCGGGTGCGAACCGCACCCCGTCGTAGCGGGCGCCCGCGCCGCCGGGGCCCTCGCCGGGTGAGTGGGCGCGGGTGTCGGGCCCCGCGACGTACAGCTCGCCCTCGGTCCGGAGCAGGTCCATGCAGCCGTCCGGCAGGACGGGATGCGCGGGAACGGGAGCGGGAGCGGCGGGCATCGTGCGGGTCCAGACGACGGCGCCGTCGAGCCGGGATGCGCGTTGCGCGTACATGCTTCCCAGCTTAGGGAGTTCCCTTTTCCCGCACCCGCACCCGCCCCTTCCCGCGACCGGGGCTCCGCCTACGGGCGCGGCTGCCGGCTCTCCCTGGTTTCCCATGAGTCACGGGCCTCGTGGGAGTCCCGGGCGTCGTGGGGATCACGGGCATCGTGGGGGTCACGGGCATCGTGGGGGTCACGGGGGTCGTGGGAGTCCCGGGCGTCCCGCGCCTCCTGCGGCGGTTCCTTCGTGTCCTTGTCGCGGCCCGTGTGCAGGCGGGACTTCACGTCGTCCGGCGGCAGGAACCTCGACCAGCGCTCCGGGAATTCGGACGGCATGTCCGGGTCGGGTTCGTCCGCCTCGCCCGCCGCCGCACGCGCCGCTTCCGCCCGCGCGATGACCGCCGCCGCCTGGGCCGCACGTACGCGGTCGTTGGCCTCGCGGGCCGCGGCCGTGGCGACCGAGGGCCAGACCCGGTCTATGGCGGCGTTGACCGCCGCGCCCACCAGGACCGCGAAGGCGCAGATGCAGATCCACAGGAGGACGGCGATGGGGGCGGCGAGGGAGCCGTAGATCGTCGGGCCCTCGACGGTGCTGGTCAGGTAGATCCGGAGCAGGAAGCTGCCGAGCACGCACATCGCGAGGGCCATCAGCGCGCCGGGGACGTCCTCGACCCACGGCGAACGGACGGGCACGGACACGTGGTAGAGCGTCGTGAGGAAGATGACGGACAGCACGATGACCACGGGCCAGTACAGGATGCTGACGACCTCCGTGCCGAACGGCACCAGGTCCACCACCCGGTCGGGGCCGACCACCATCAGCGGCAGCACCACCGCGCCGATCACCAGCGCGATGACGTACAGCAGGAAGGCGAGCAGCCGGGTCTTCACGATGCCGCGGTGGCCGTCGAGGCCGTACATCACCGTGATCGTGTCGATGAAGACGTTGACCGCGCGCGATCCCGACCAGAGCGCGATGGCGAAACCGATGGAGATGATGTCGGGCCTGGCGCCCTGGGTGACGTCGTCGATGAGCGGTTTGGCGAAGTCGTTGACGCCCCGGTCGGACAGGACCGTCTCGGCAGCGGTCAGGATGTTGCGCACGATCGACGCGACCGTGTCGGTGTTGGTCCAGGCGTCGACGTAACCGAGCAGGCCGATCATGCCGAGCAGCAGGGGCGGCAGGGACAGCAGGGTGAAGAACGCCGCCTCGGCCGCGAGGCCGAGGATGCGGTACTCGATGCACGAGTTGACGGTGTCCTTCAGCAACAGCCAGGCCAGCTTGCGCATGGAGACGTTGCGGTAGAGGACCCTGGCCCGGTGAATCCGGCCGTGGGGCCGTTCGGGTGTTTCTTTTGCTGCCTGCACCTCCTTACCGTAGCGGCATGGCAGCGACCACACACACAGTGACCAACCAGGCTCCGCCGCTGGTGGAGTACGACCTCTTCACCGCCGACCGGGCCCTGTCCGAGGGTGTGGAGCGGCACGTCGCACCCGAACTCGCCGGGGAGGTACGGGAGGAGCTGTCGTGGCTCGGACGCACCGCGGGATCCGCCCGGGTACAGGAATGGGGGGTGCAGGCCAATGAGAATCCGCCGAAACTGCGGACGCACGACCGCTACGGCCATCGGATCGACGAGGTCGAGTTCCACCCGGCCTGGCACCGGCTGCTGGACGAGGCCGTCTCGGCGGGGCTCACGGATGCCTGGGGACGGCCCGGTGGGCACGTGCGGCGCGCGGCCGGGTTCCTGGTGTGGACGCAGGCGGAGGCGGGGCACGGCTGTCCGCTGTCCATGACGCACGCGGCGGTGCCGGCGCTGCGCACCGACCCGGAGCTGGCCGCCGAGTGGGAGCCGCGGCTCACCTCCCATGTGTACGAGGAGGGGTTGCGGGAGCCGTCGCTCAAGGCCGGGGCGCTCTTCGGGATGGGCATGACGGAGAAGCAGGGCGGCAGCGACGTCCGGGCCAACACGACGAGCGCGCAGCCGCTGGCCGGGGAGGGCGAGTACCTGCTCACCGGGCACAAGTGGTTCTGCTCGGCCCCGATGTGCGACGGCTTCCTGGTGCTGGCGCAGGCACCGGGCGGGCTGAGCTGCTTCCTGGTGCCGCGGGTCCTGTCGGACGGGACGCGCAATGTGTTCCGGATCCAGCGCCTCAAGGACAAACTGGGCAACAGGTCCAACGCGTCGAGCGAGGTCGAGTTCGACGGGACGTGGGCGCGGCTGGTCGGCGAGGAGGGACGCGGGGTGCGCACCATCATCGAGATGGTGGCCGCCACCCGGCTCGACTGCGTGGTCGGCTCGGCGGCGCTGATGCGCCAGTCCGTGGTCCAGGCCGCGCACCACGCGGCGCACCGCAGCGCGTTCGGCTCAAAGCTGATCGACAAGCCGCTGATGCGCAACGTACTGGCCGACCTGGCGCTGGAGTCGGAGGCGGCGACGACGCTCGCGCTGCGGCTCGCCGCGGCGTACGACAGCGACACCGAGCAGGACCGGGCCTTCCTGCGGCTCGCGGTGCCCGCCGCCAAGTACTGGGTGACGAAACGGTGCACACCGGTCGCGGCGGAGGCGCTGGAGTGCCTGGGCGGCAACGGGTACGTCGAGGAGTCCGGCATGCCGCGGCTGCTCCGCGAGTCGCCGCTCAACTCGATCTGGGAGGGCTCGGGGAACGTACAGGCCCTGGACGCCCTGCGGGCGCTCCAGCGCGAGCCGCGGGCGCTCGACGCCTTCCTCACCGAGATCGGGCGGGCGCGCGGCGCCGATCACCGCCTCGACGGGGCGATCAAGGACCTGCTGACCGAACTGGCCGACCTGGAGGGCCTGGAGGGGCGGGCGCGCCGCGTCGTCGAGCGGATGGCGCTGGTGCTCCAGGGCTCGCTGCTGGTGCGGTGGGCGCCGCCGGAGGTCGCGGACGCGTTCTGCGCGTCGAGGCTCGGCGGGGACTGGGGCACGGCGTTCGGCACGCTGCCGCACAGTCTCGGCCTCGCGTCGGTCGTGGAGCGGGCGAGAGTGATGGTCTGACCCGGCGAGCCGCCGGGGGAACGACCCGCCGGGAGCGGGGACCGCCGGAGTGGTGCTGCGCCGACACGGCACCACCCCGGCTGAACTCCTCCACTTTCGTACAGGAAAAGTCCGCGTACGAGAGTTGCAGATCGTTGCAATGTTTGCCCGGACTCACGGACGCGCCCGCCGGCGGCGCGGCACGATGAGGGGTGACCACCTCACACCCAGTGACCCTCACGTGAGCTACGGGGTACGTCCAGTGAAGACCGAACCTCTCGTTCCTCCCGGCCCGGCGCGGCCGGGCGCCCCGCACACCACCGGCCCGGCGCGGCTGCCGCACCGGGGACGGGCCGCCACTCCCGCCGGCGGGACGCCACGTGGCGCGCCGCGTCCCGTCATCGACGCGTCCTGGCAGCGCGTGATGCGCATCGGGGTCGACCCGGACCGGGGCACCAGCAGCGAGCTCCTGCCGGCCGGCGAGCTGGAGCACCGGCGCCGGACCACCGCGCTCGGCGAGCTGCTGCCCTCGCTCAGCCAGGGACTGGTCTCGGCCGTCCGGGCGTCGCAGCAGATCATGGTGGTGACCGACGAGGAGGGCCGGGTGCTGTGGCGCGACGGCGACCGTGCGGTGATGCGCGTGGCCGCCTCCATCTGTCTTGAGGAGGGCGCGGCCTGGAGCGAGGACACGGCGGGCACGAACGGCATCGGCACGGCACTGGAGCTGCGCAGGCCCGTCCAGGTGCACTCCGCCGAGCATTTCGTCCGTACGCTCCACAGCTGGACGTGCGCGGCGGCGCCCGTGCACGATCCGCGGGACGGACGGCTGCTCGGTGTCATCGATGTGAGCGGGGCCGACTCCACGTTCCACCCGGCCACGCTCGCCCTCGTGGAGTCCGTGGCCCGGCTCGCCGAGGCGGAGCTGCGCGAGCGGCACCTCAGGTCCGTCGAGCGCCTGCGGTCGGTGGCGGCGCCGGTCCTGTGCCGGGTGGGCGGCCGGGCGCTGGCGGTGGACCCGCACGGCTGGCTCGCGGCGGTGACCGGGATGCCGCCGGTCGACCGGCTTCCGCTGCCCAAGACGTTCCGGGCCGGGCGCAGATGGCTGCCTTCGCTGGGGATGTGCGGGGTGGAGCCGCTGCCCGGCGGCTGGCTGGTACGGGTGGAGGAGGAGGCGCCGGGGCCGGACGAGGGCGCGGTCAGCCGGGTCGTACTGGACCTGAGCGGCCGGCGGCGTTCCTCGGTGACCGTCTCGGGGGCGGCCGGGCGCTGGACGCACGAGCTCAGTCCCCGGCACGCGGAGCTGCTGTACGTGCTGAGTGTGCACCGGCAGGGGCGCAGCGCCGCGGAACTGGCGGCGGACCTGTTCGGCGACCGGACCCGGACGGTGACGGTACGGGCGGAAATGTCACGGCTGCGACGCCACTTGGCACAGGTCCTCGCGCACCGCCCGTACCGCTTCGTGGACGAGGTGGAGGTGGAGGTGATCCACCCGGACCACCCCACGGACCTGCTGACGCACTCCACGGCGCCGGCGATCACGGCGGCGCGGCGGGTGCGGGACCCGGAGTAGGCGCGCTCTGCGGGTGCGCCCTCCACCGCCGGGCGGGCCCGGGGCCCCGGGGGCACGGCGCGGCCGTCCCGCAGCGGCCCGGCTTTGGCCGGGGCGGGGGCGCGTGGTTCGCTGGGCCGCATGAGCACCGTCACCGTGACCACCTGGTCCCTGGAACAGACCTCGCCCGACGATCTGCGCCCGGCCGCGGCTCCCCCGGGAGACATCCGGATCGTCCGGGCGGAGATCCCCTCCCCCGAGTTCAGCCGCTTCCTCTACACCGCGGTGGGCGGCGACATCAGCTGGTCCGACCGGCTCGGGATGACGTACGGGCAGTGGCAGGCGCTCCTGGACCGGCCCGGGGCCGAGACCTGGGTCGCGTACGAGAACGGCACGCCGGCCGGGTACGTGGAACTGGACCCGCAGGACGAGGGCGTCGTCGAGATCATGTACTTCGGCCTGATCCCGGCCTTCCGGGGCCGGCGGATCGGCGGGCACCTGCTGTCGTACGGGGCGGCGCGCGCGTGGGATCTCGCGCAGCGGTGGCCCGGCCGGCCGGAGACGAAGCGCGTGTGGCTGCACACCTGCAGCAAGGACGGGCCGCATGCCATGGACAACTACCTGCGCCGCGGGTTCCGGCTCTTCGAGACGAAGACCACGGAGGAGGAGGAAGCGGACATGACAGGGGCGTGGGGCCCGGACCGCCCCTGACCCCTTCCGACCCCTCCCGGAGAAGCCGGCGGAGTGACCGACGACACAACGTCTCGCATTTCGGGACAGTCTTGTCCACATTCTGGTCAGTGGTGGACTGGCCCAAGACCCGCGTGACACGCTTCCGTCATGTCTTCAGCTGGAGTTGCCTTGGTGAGTCGGCGGCACGTCGACCTCGGCCGCATGTCCAGCGCCATCTGTCCGGTGGGCTGACAGCACAGCACCGCCGCAGTTTTCAGCCGTCCCCGCCGTCGCGGACGAACCGGCCACCCCGATACGCACGTGATCTCCGCCCACCCGGCGGAGCACTCCGCTTTGCCGTGTCCGATCGCGTCTTCGCAGGTCAAGGGGTACGGTCGGCGCGATCCGCCACTCCTTGAGCCGCCAGAGAAGGACGAACAACCATGGCCGCCACGCCAGAAAAGCCCGCTGCCGCCACGCCCCGCCGCAAGGCCGGACGCCACCGTGGCGAGGGTCAGTGGGCCGTAGGTCACTTCACCCCCCTCAATGGCAATGAGCAGTTCAAGAAGGACGACGACGGTCTCAATGTGCGGACACGCATTGAGACGATCTACTCCAAGCGGGGATTCGACTCCATCGACCCCAACGACCTGCGCGGACGCATGCGTTGGTGGGGCCTCTACACCCAGCGCCGGCAAGGGATCGACGGCGGCAAGACCGCGGTCCTGGAGCCGGAGGAGCTGGACGACGAGTACTTCATGCTGCGCGTGCGCATCGACGGCGGGCGTCTGACGACCGAGCAGCTGCGCGTCATCGGTGAGATCTCGCAGGAGTTCGCGCGCGGGACGGCCGACCTCACCGACCGGCAGAACGTCCAGTACCACTGGATCCGGATCGAGGACGTACCGGAGATCTGGCGGCGGCTCGAAGAGGTCGGGCTGTCGACGACCGAGGCCTGCGGCGACACGCCCCGCGTCATCCTCGGCTCCCCGGTGGCGGGCATCGCCGAGAACGAGATCATCGACGGCTCCCCCGCCATCGACGAGATACAGCGCCGCTTCATCGGCAACCCGGACTTCTCGAACCTGCCCCGGAAGTTCAAGTCCGCGGTGTCCGGCTCCCCGCAGCTCGACGTGGCGCACGAGATCAACGACGTCGCCTTCGTCGGGGTCGACCACCCCGAGCACGGGCCCGGCTTCGACCTCTGGGTCGGCGGCGGACTCTCCACCAACCCCAAGCTCGGTGTCCGGCTCGGCGCCTGGGTGCCGCTAGACGAGGTGCCCGACGTCTACGGCGGCGTCATCGGCATCTTCCGCGACTACGGCTACCGCCGCCTGCGCAACCGCGCCCGGCTGAAGTTCCTCGTCGCCGACTGGGGTCCGGAGAAGTTCCGCCAGATCCTGGAGGACGAGTACCTCAAGTACAAGCTGGTCGACGGCCCCGCGCCCGAGCAGCCCGCCGGGACCTGGCGCGACCACCTCGGCGTGCACAGGCAGAAGGACGGCCGCTTCTACGTCGGCTTCGCCCCGCGCGTCGGCCGCGTGGACGGCGCCACGCTGACGAAGATCGCGGACCTGGCCGGCGCGCACGGCTCGGGCCGGCTGCGCACCACCGCCGAACAGAAGATGATCGTGCTCGACGTCGAGGAGGCGCAGGTCGAGTCGCTGGTCGCCGGGCTGGAGGCGCTGGACCTGCGGGTCACGCCGTCGCCCTTCCGGCGCGGCACGATGGCCTGCACCGGCATCGAGTTCTGCAAGCTGGCGATCGTCGAGACGAAGGCGCGCGGCGCCTCGCTCATCGACGAGCTGGAGCGGCGCATCCCGGAGTTCGACGAGCCCATCACCATCAACATCAACGGCTGCCCGAACGCCTGCGCCCGTATCCAGGTGGCGGACATCGGTCTCAAGGGCCAGCTGGTCCTGGACGACGAAGGCAACCAGGTCGAGGGCTTCCAGGTGCACCTGGGCGGCGCGCTGGGACTTGAGGCCGGTTTCGGCCGCAAGGTCCGCGGTCTGAAGGTCACCTCGGCCGAGCTGCCCGACTACGTCGAGCGCGTCCTGCTCCGCTTCCAGGAGCAGCGCGAAGACGGTGAGCGCTTCGCGACCTGGGCCGCGCGGGCGAGCGACGGAGACCTGTCGTGAGCGAGCGAGCGGCGCCCTTCTACTGCCCGTACTGCGGCGACGAGGACCTGCGGCCCAGCGAGACGGGTCACGGCGCATGGGAATGCGCGGCGTGCAACCGCGCCTTCCAGTTGAAGTTCCTCGGGCTCCTCGCCCGTGGGGTTCAGCGCAACGACGTTGGAGGGGACGAGATATGACGACGGTTCAGGAAGACCTCAAAGCACTGGCGGAACAAGCCGGGCGGGACCTCGAAGAGGCCTCCGCCCTGGACATCCTCACGTGGGCCGCCGACACCTTCGGCGACCGCTTCTGTGTGACCTCCTCCATGGAGGACGCCGTCGTCGCCCACCTCGCCTCCCGCGCCAAGCCCGGTGTGGACGTCGTCTTCCTCGACACCGGCTACCACTTCCCGGAGACCATCGGGACGCGGGACGCCGTCGAGGCGGTCATGGACGTCAACGTCATCACCCTCCTGCCCTGGCAGTCCGTCGAGGAGCAGGACGCGGAGTACGGGCCGAAGCTGCACGACCGCGACCCCGACCTGTGCTGCGCCCTGCGCAAGGTCAAGCCGCTCGAAGACGGCCTGAAGGGCTACCGCGCCTGGGCGACCGGCCTGCGCCGCGACGAGTCCCCGACCCGGGCGAACACCCCGGTCGTCGGCTGGGACGAGAAGCGCCGGAAGGTCAAGATCTCGCCGATCGCCCGCTGGACGCAGGAGGACGTCGAGGCGTACGTCGCCGAGCACGGCGTCCTCACCAACCCACTGCTGATGGACGGTTACGCGTCCGTGGGCTGCGCTCCTTGCACCCGCAGGGTCGAGGCGGGCGAGGACGCCCGCGCCGGCCGCTGGGCAGGGCGCAACAAGACGGAATGCGGGCTGCACGGCTGATGACGACAAACGATCAGGAGCAGGAGAAAGACGTGACTGGGGCCACCATCTGGCTCACGGGTCTGCCGAGCGCCGGCAAGACCACCATCGCCTACGAGCTGGCCGGACGGCTGAAGGCCGAAGGCCGCCGCGTGGAGGTGCTGGACGGCGACGAGATCCGCGAGTTCCTCTCGGCGGGCCTCGGCTTCAGCCGCGAGGACCGGCACACCAACGTCCAGCGGATCGGTTACGTCGCGGAACTGCTCGCCCGTAACGGCGTGCTGGCCCTGGCACCCGTCATCGCGCCGTACGCCGACAGCCGCGAGGCCGTGCGCAAGCGCCACCAGAGCGAGGGCACCCCGTACCTGGAGGTGCATGTCGCCACGCCGGTGGAGGTGTGTTCCGTACGCGATGTGAAGGGCCTGTACGCCAGGCAGGCGGCCGGTGAGATCTCCGGGCT